>JACQAP010000005.1:300000-384312 GCA_016194905.1 Betaproteobacteria bacterium | reverse complement strand
GATGGTGATGCCAGGGGACAACATCGGGATCACGGTGCAGTTGATTCAGCCCATTGCGATGGAAGAGGGCTTGCGCTTTGCCATTCGCGAGGGTGGTCGTACCGTGGGCGCCGGCGTCGTCGCCAAAATCCTGGAATAAAGGAAGTTTGAAACCGGGGCGTATGTAACGTCCCCACCGAATCGGAAGGCCAGTAGCTCAATTGGCAGAGCGTCGGTCTCCAAAACCGAAGGTTGGGGGTTCGAGACCCTCCTGGCCTGCCACCCGACAACCCGCAACCGGGATTTTATTAAGAGCCTAAGGTTGCGGGTTGGCGTTTAAAAGGTGGCTGAACAAGGTTCATAGATGGCAGACAAGATCAAACTGGGACTGGCGGTACTGCTGGTTGTCGCGGGCGTCGCCGGTTTTTATTTGCTGAAGGATAGCGCGGCAATTCTGCGTGTTGCTTCGGTGTTGGCCGGCCTCGTGGCAGCGGCGCTCGTTGCATGGACGACTGCGCCGGGCCGGGAGTTCTTCGTGTTCGCCCAGGAATCCGCCGCCGAAACAAAAAAGGTTGTCTGGCCGTCGCGCAAGGAAACGGTGCAGACCACCGGTATGGTGCTGGCATTCGTGCTGGTGATGGCCATATTCCTCTGGATCGTGGACGCGCTTCTGGTTTGGGGTGTGAAATTCTTGATGGGGCCTGGGGCGTGATGTCGAAGAAATGGTACGTGGTACACGCCTATTCGGGCTTCGAAAAAAGCGTTCAGCGTGCGCTGATCGAGCGCATCGCCCGAGCCGGGATGGAAGACAAGTTCGGTCAGATTCTGGTCCCGGTCGAGGAAGTCGTGGAGATGAAGGGTGGCCAGAAGAATATAAGCGAGCGCAAATTCTTCCCCGGTTATGTGCTGGTGGAAATGGAAATGTCGGACGAAACTTGGCATCTGGTCAAGAACACTGCCAAGGTGACCGGTTTTGTCGGCGGCGCGCCAGGGCGACGTCCGCCCCCGATCAGCGAAAAAGAAGTTCAGGCGATCTTGCATCAGATTCAGGAGGGCGTGGAAAAGCCCAAACCAAAGGTCTTGTTCGAAACGGGAGAGGCGGTTCGCGTAAAGGAGGGTCCGTTCACGGATTTTCACGGTTCCGTCGAGGAAGTGAACTACGACAAGAACAAGTTGCGGGTATCGGTATCCATCTTCGGGCGCGCCACGCCCGTAGAACTGGACTTCAGCCAAGTCGAGAAGGCTTGACTGTTTTGTAACGGGGAGCGCGCTCGCGGGCGCGCGCTGGGACCCACTCTCTAGAGGAGTTTTTTGTGGCCAAGAAAATTGTCGGTTTCGTCAAGCTGCAGGTACCTGCAGGCAAGGCCAACCCGAGTCCGCCCATCGGTCCGGCACTCGGCCAGCGTGGCCTGAACATCATGGAATTCTGCAAGGCATTCAACGCTCAGACGCAGGGCGTCGAGCCCGGTCTGCCGCTGCCGGTAGTGATCACGGCCTTCGCGGACAAGAGTTTCACCTTCATCATCAAGACCCCGCCCACCTCGGTGCTGATCCGCAAGGCGGCCAAGATCGAGAAAGGCAGCTCGACGCCGCACACCGATAAAGTGGGCCGGCTGACCCGTGCGCAGGTCGAGCAGATCGCGAAGCAGAAGACGCCCGATTTGACGGCGGCCAGCCTGGAAGCGGCCATGCGCACCGTAGCTGGCAGTGCCCGCAGCATGGGCGTAGAAGTGGAGGGGTTCTGACATGGCTCACCTATCCAAGCGAACCAAGGCACTGCGGTCCAAGATCGACCGCGACAAGATTTATCCGATTGTCGATGCGATCAAGCTCGTCAAGGAAGGTGCAAGCGCGAAGTTCAACGAATCGATCGACGTTGCCATCAATCTTGGCATCGACGCCAAGAAGTCGGACCAAGTCGTGCGCGGCGCGATCGTGTTGCCCAAAGGCACCGGCAAGACCGTGCGCGTCGCCGTCTTTGCCCAAGGCGATAAGGCGCAGGCGGCGAAAGACGCAGGTGCCGATGTCGTTGGTTTCGAAGATCTGGCTGCCCAGGTCAAAGAGGGCAAAATCGACTTCGATATCGCCATCGCCACGCCGGATGCCATGCGTGTGGTCGGCCAGTTAGGCCAGGTGCTCGGTCCGCGCGGTCTGATGCCCAACCCGAAAGTGGGCACGGTAACGCCCAACGTCGCGGAAGCGGTCAAGAACGCCAAGGCAGGCCAGGTGCAATACCGTGCAGATAAAGCGGGTATTGTCCAGTGCACCATCGGCCGTGCTTCATTCACCGAAGATGCGCTCAAAGAAAACTTTCTGGCTTTGATCGATGCATTGAACAAAGCCCGACCGGCAAGTACTAAGGGTATCTATTTAAAAAAGGTCTCGGTCTCCAGCACCATGGGACCGGGCGTGAAAGTGGACCAGGGAAGCCTGGCCGCTCAGTAAGAACTTTGGGACCCGGCTGCTTCAAACAGCCGGGGCCGTCAAAGACCGTAGGAATCCGCAAGGATTTAATCGTCGAGTGCAGGATCGCGACGTCCTACGCAGATGGCGTACCCACGAAACAGGTTTCGAGCAGATTGGTTGTTGTTGTCGGCTCCTGGATCGAAGGTCGCTGTATCTGAAGGGTGAGGCTGATTACCTCGGTGAGAGGCCTCTTGTTCAACTTTAGGAGGGTAGACCTTTGAGTCTCAATCTAGACGACAAGAAAGCGGCGGTGGCGGAAATCAGTGCGAAGGTTGCGGATGCGCAATCCATCGTACTCGCCGAATACCGCGGCCTCGAAGTCGGTGACATGACCGCGTTGCGCGCCAAAGCCCGCAACTCGGGCGTGTACCTCCGGGTTCTCAAGAACACCCTGGCACGCCGCGCCGTAACCGGCACGCCGTTCGAGAGTCTGGCCGAGCACATGATCGGCCCACTCGCTTATGGCATTTCCACCGATCCGGTGGCAGCGGCGAAGGTGCTCAATGAATTCGCCAAGGCGAACGAAAAGTTCGTCATCAAGGCCGGCGCCATGCCTGGCCAGGTCATGACCCCGAAACAGGTCGCGACTCTGGCCACCATGCCCAGCCGCGAGGAATTGCTGGCGAAACTCATGGGCACCATGCAGGCACCGGTCGCCAAATTTGTCCAGACGCTCAATGAAGTGCCTGGAAAATTCGTGCGTACCGTGGCTGCAGTCAGGGATCAAAAAGAGAAACAGGCTGCGTAATCGATTCCGCGACTCAACAATTTTCAAGATTTCAGGAGAACAACATGGCAGTAGCCAAAGCTGACATTCTCGAAGCAATTTCAGGCTTGACCGTTCTGGAGCTGTCCCAGCTCATCAAGGACATGGAAGAAAAATTCGGCGTTTCCGCGGCTGCGACCGCGGTTGCCGTGGCTGCACCCGCCGCCGGTGGCGGAGCGGCTGCCGCAGAAGAAAAGACCGAGTTCACCGTCATTCTCAATTCGTCTGGGGACAACAAGGTCAACGTGATCAAAGTGGTTCGTGCGGTTACCGGTCTTGGACTGAAGGAAGCCAAGGATCTGGTAGACGGCGCGCCGAAGCCCGTCAAAGAAGCCATTCCGAAGAAGGATGCCGAAGACATCAAGAAACAGCTCGAAGACGCTGGCGGCAAGGCTGAAATCAAGTAAGCAAGGCACTCGGAAGGCTGGCGGCTTCGGTCGCCGGCCTTCCCCCGTCTGACGAGCGGGTCGGAGAGGCCAAAGAAAAACCTGAAAACGGTTTTTCTTTGTCTTCTGAAGCGACTGCAGAAGACAGGTTTGGTCGGATGATCGGGGTCCCGTTCATCGTCAGCCAGCGGTTGGTAGAGGCCAACCACCACGCCAAACACCAGTCGATGAACGCAGCGTGCGGCTCCCGCCGCTGCCGTGAATCGGAGATGTCATGGCTTATTCCTTCACCGAGAAAAAGCGGATTCGCAAGAGTTTCGCCAAACGCGCGAGCGTGCTGCCCGTCCCTTATCTGCTGGCAACGCAGATCAATTCCTATGCGCAGTTTTTGCAGGCGGACGTGCATCCGGACAAGCGCAAGACTCAAGGGCTGCAGGCGGCGTTCCAGTCGATCTACCCAATCGCGAGCCACTCCGGCAATGCACGGCTCGATTTCGTCAGCTTCCAGCTTGGGATTCCGCCTTTCGATGTGAAGGAATGCCAGCAGCGCGGGTTGACCTTTGCCGCGCCGCTGCGCGCCAAGGTGCGGTTGACGATCATGGACAAGGAAGCGGCCAAGCCGACCGTCAAGGAGGTGAAGGAACAGGAGGTCTACATGGGCGAGATTCCGCTCATGACCACCACCGGCTCATTCGTCATCAACGGGACCGAGCGCGTCATCGTGTCCCAGTTACATCGGTCGCCTGGCGTTTTCTTCGAGCACGACCGCGGCAAGACGCACTCGTCCGGCAAGCTGTTGTTCTCCGCACGCATCATTCCCTACCGCGGCTCGTGGCTGGATTTCGAATTCGACCCCAAGGATTATCTGTACTTCCGCGTCGACCGTCGGCGCAAGATGCCGGCGACCATTTTGCTGAAGGCGATTGGCTACACCCCGGAACAGATCCTGGCGGGCTTCTTCATGATGGACACCTTCCATCTTTCGAAGAAGGGCATTCAGTTCGAACTCAAGCCGGACCGCTTGCGCGGCGAAACGGCACGTTTCGACATCGTCACCAAGCAGGGCAAACTCATCGTCCAGAAAGACAAGCGTATTACGGTCAAGCACGTGCGCGAAATGGAGCAAGCGGGCTTAAGCAAGATCACGGTTGCAGAGGACTTTCTGATCGGACGTACGTTGGGGCACGGCCTGGTCAACAAGGAGACCGGGGAGATCGTCGCCAATGCCAACGATGAGGTGACGGAAGATCTGCTGAAGAAGATCGTCGAAGCCGGCGTGGATACGATCGAGACCATCTATACCAACGATCTGGATCAGGGGCCTTACATCTCGCAGACACTGCGCACCGACGAAACCACCGACCAGCTGGCTGCGCAGGTGGCGATCTATCGCATGATGCGTCCGGGGGAACCGCCGACCGAAGACGCTGTTCGTACGCTGTTCAACGGCCTGTTTTACGCCGAGGAGCGTTACGACCTGTCCGCAGTGGGCCGGATGAAATTCAACCGCCGCGTCGGCCGCGATGAGCTGACTGGTCCGGGCACGCTGTCGAACGAGGACATCATTTCCGTCATCCAGATCCTGATCGACTTGCGCAACGGGCGCGGCGAAATCGATGACATCGACCATCTGGGCAATCGCCGCGTACGTTCGGTCGGCGAACTGGCGGAAAATCAGTTCCGTGCGGGTCTGGTACGGGTCGAGCGCGCGGTCAAGGAGCGTCTGTCCCAGGCCGAGTCGGAAAACCTGATGCCGCACGATTTGATCAACGCGAAGCCGGTTTCCGCGGCGGTGCGTGAATTCTTCGGTTCCAGCCAGCTGTCGCAGTTCATGGATCAGACCAATCCGCTTTCCGAGATTACCCACAAGCGCCGTGTGTCGGCGCTTGGACCGGGCGGTTTGACTCGCGAGCGGGCCGGCTTCGAGGTGCGCGACGTGCATCCGACCCATTACGGCCGGGTGTGCCCAATCGAGACGCCGGAAGGCCCGAACATCGGCCTGATCAACTCGCTGGCGCTTTATGCGCGCACCAATGAATACGGCTTTCTCGAAACGCCGTATCGCAAGGTTGCCAACGGCCGTGTAACCGATGACATCGAATTCCTGTCGGCGATCGAGGAAGGCAAGTACGTCATCGCGCAGGCCAATGCCGCTATCGACAAGAAGGGCAAGCTCCTCGACGAATTGGTCTCTTGCCGCTATCAGAATGAATTCATGATGGCTACCGGCGACCGCGTGGAATACATGGATGTGGCGCCTTCGCAGATCGTGTCGGTTGCCGCTTCGCTGATTCCCTTTCTGGAGCATGACGACGCCAACCGAGCGTTGATGGGGTCGAACATGCAGCGGCAGGCCGTGCCTTGCCTGCGCGCGGAAAAACCGCTGGTTGGTACCGGTATCGAACGCACAGTTGCGGTGGATTCCGGCACGGCCGTGCAGGCGTTGCGCGGCGGCGTGGTTGACTACGTAGACGCTTCGCGCATCGTGATACGCGTGAACGACGAGGAAACCTCGGCGGGCGAAGTTGGCGTGGATATCTACAACCTAGTCAAATACACGCGCTCCAACCAGAATACCAACATCAACCAGCGGCCGATCGTCAAAGTCGGCGACAATATTGCCCGTGGTGATGTCGTTGCGGACGGTGCCTCAACCGACGTTGGAGAATTGGCGCTCGGGCAGAACCTTCTGGTCGCGTTCATGCCCTGGAACGGCTATAACTTCGAGGATTCGATTCTGATCTCGGAGCGAGTCGTTGCCGAGGACCGCTTCACTTCGATTCACATCGAGGAGCTGTCGGTGGTAGCGCGCGACACCAAGCTTGGACCCGAGGAAATCACGCGCGATATCTCCAACTTGTCGGAAGGCATGCTGGCGCGACTGGACGAGTCGGGCATTGTTGCCATAGGCGCCGAAGTCGAGGCGGGCGATGTGCTGGTGGGCAAGGTTACGCCCAAGGGCGAGACTCAGCTTACTCCGGAAGAAAAGCTGCTGCGTGCGATCTTCGGCGAGAAGGCCTCCGATGTGAAGGACACCTCCCTGCGCGTGCCCTCGGGCATGTCCGGCACGGTGATCGATGTGCAAGTGTTTACACGCGAGGGAATCGAGCGCGATAAGCGTGCCGCTCAGATCATCGACGATGAACTCAAGCGGTACAAGAAGGACCTGGCGGACCAGTTGCGGATCGTCGAGGACGACGCATTCGGTCGTATCGAGCGCCTGCTGACCGGCAAGACCGCCAACGGTGGGCCGAAGAAACTTGCGAAGGGCACCAAGATTACCAAGGCCTACTTGCAGGAGATCGAGCGCTACCACTGGTTCGATATACGCCTGTCCAACGAAGAAGCGGCGCAACAGCTCGAAAGGTTGCAGGAAGGCCTGGAACAGACCCGCAAGTCCTTTGATGCTGCTTTCGAGGAAAAGAAACGCAAGCTGACCAGCGGCGACGAACTGCCCCCGGGCGTGCAGAAGATGGTCAAGGTCTACCTGGCGGTCAAGCGCCGGCTGCAACCCGGCGACAAGATGGCTGGTCGCCACGGCAATAAGGGCGTCATCTCCAAGATCACACCGATCGAGGACATGCCGCACATGGCAGACGGGACGCCAGTGGATGTTGTGCTCAATCCGCTCGGTGTGCCGTCGCGGATGAACGTCGGTCAGATCCTGGAGACCCATCTCGGTTGGGCGGCCAAGGGACTTGGCAAACGCATCGGCGAATTGTTGAAGGCGCAGGCGAAGATCGCCGACATCCGCAAGGCACTGATGCTGATCTACAACTCCAGCGGCAAGGCCGAAGACCTGAGCACCTTGTCCGACGAAGAGGTAATCGACCTCGCGACTAACCTGCAAGCCGGCGTGCCTTTCGCGACCCCCGTATTCGACGGGGCAACCGAAGAGGAAATCAAGACCATGCTCGAGCTCGCAGGCCTGCCCAAATCGGGACAGGTGACGCTTCTCGACGGGCGCACCGGCGAGAATTTCGACCGACCGGTCACTGTGGGTTATATGCACATGCTCAAGCTGCACCACCTGGTCGACGACAAGATGCACGCGCGTTCCACCGGCCCGTACTCGCTCGTCACCCAGCAGCCGCTGGGCGGCAAGGCGCAATTCGGCGGCCAGCGCTTCGGCGAAATGGAAGTGTGGGCGCTGGAGGCATATGGCGCCGCGTACACGCTGCAGGAAATGCTCACTGTCAAGTCCGACGATGTGGGCGGTCGCACCAAAGTGTACGAAAACATCGTCAAGGGCGAACACAAGATCGACGCCGGCATGCCGGAATCCTTCAACGTGCTGGTGAAGGAAATCCGCTCGCTCGCGATCGACATCGACCTAGACCGTTATTGATCCGGCAGTAGCCCATACCCACTGCTAAGGAGTCGTGAATGAAAGCTTTGCTCGATTTGTTCAAGCAAGTCACACAGGAAGAAGAGTTCGATGCCATCAAGATCGGCCTGGCATCGCCCGAAAAAATCCGGTCCTGGTCCTACGGGGAAGTGAAGAAACCCGAAACCATCAACTACCGGACGTTCAAACCGGAGCGCGATGGCCTGTTCTGCGCCAAGATTTTCGGTCCCGTGAAGGACTACGAGTGTCTGTGCGGAAAGTACAAGCGCCTTAAGCATCGCGGCGTCATCTGCGAAAAATGCGGCGTAGAGGTAACGCTGTCCAAGGTGCGCCGCGAGCGCATGGGACATATCGAACTGGCCTCGCCGGTGGCACACATCTGGTTCCTGAAGAGCCTGCCGAGCCGGCTCGGCATGGTGCTCGACATGACGTTGCGCGATATCGAACGGGTGCTTTATTTCGAAGCTTTCGTGGTGACCAATCCGGGGATGACGCCGATGAAGCGCGGCGACCTGCTCTCCGAAGATTCCTATATCGAGAAGGTTGAGGAATTCGGTGACGAGTTCCAGGCTGCCATGGGTGCCGAGGGCGTGCGCGAGCTGCTGCGTCATCTCAATCTCAATAAGGAGATCGACACTCTGCGCAAGGATCTGGAAGCGACGGATTCCGAAACCAAGATCAAGAAAATCGCCAAGCGCCTGAAGGTGATGGAAGGCTTCCAGAAATCGGGCATCAAGGCCGACTGGATGGTGATGGAAGTGTTGCCCGTGCTGCCGCCGGAGTTGCGCCCGCTGGTCCCGCTCGACGGTGGCCGCTTTGCGACTTCCGATCTGAACGATCTGTATCGCCGGGTGATCAACCGCAACAACCGGCTCAAGCGTCTGCTGGAACTCAAGGCCCCGGAAATCATCGTGCGCAACGAAAAGCGCATGCTGCAGGAGGCTGTCGATTCGCTTCTGGATAACGGTCGTCGCGGCAAGGCGATGACTGGCGCGAACAAGCGTCCGCTGAAATCGCTCGCCGACATGATCAAGGGCAAGGGCGGCCGTTTCCGCCAGAACCTGCTGGGCAAGCGCGTCGACTATTCCGGTCGTTCGGTGATCGTGGTCGGTCCCCAGCTAAAGCTGCATCAGTGCGGTTTGCCGAAGAAGATGGCGTTGGAGTTGTTCAAACCTTTCATCTTCCACAAGCTCGAGATCATGGGCATTGCCGGCACCATCAAGGCAGCCAAGCGTGAGGTCGAGAACGAGAACCCGGTGGTCTGGGACATCCTGGAAGAGGTCATTCGCGAGCATCCGGTGATGCTGAACCGTGCGCCCACATTGCACCGTCTGGGCATCCAGGCGTTCGAACCGGTGTTGATAGAAGGCAAGGCCATCCAGCTCCATCCGCTGGTCTGCGCGGCGTTCAACGCCGACTTCGACGGCGACCAGATGGCGGTGCACGTGCCGTTGTCGCTGGAAGCGCAGATGGAAGCGCGGACGCTGATGCTGTCGACCAACAACATTCTGTCGCCTGCGAACGGTGAACCGATCATCGTGCCGTCGCAGGACATCGTGCTGGGGCTCTACTACATGACGCGCCAGAAAATCGGCGCGCGCGGCGAAGGCATGATTTTCCGTGATGTAGCCGAGGTGCAGCGTGCCTATGACAACCGGCAGGCTGAACTCCACGCACGGGTATTGGTGCGCATCAAGGAACTGCAGAAGGACGCGGCGGGCCACGTGACCGAGAAGATCACTCGCTACGACACGACCGTCGGTCGGGCGCTGCTATCCGAGATTCTTCCTCCCGGACTGCCGTTCGAGCTGATCAACAAGGCGCTCAAGAAGAAGGAGATCTCCAAGTTGATCAACGCCGGCTTCCGGCGCTGTGGCCTGCGCGAAACGGTGATCTTCGCCGACAAGCTGATGTACACCGGATTTACTTACGCGACCCGCGCCGGCCTCTCGATTTGCGTGGACGACATGGAAATCCCGCCGGAGAAGGAGCAGCTGATCGCCGCCGCCGAGAAGGAGGTGCAGGACATCGAGGCGCAATACACGTCCGGCCTGGTCACTCAGGGCGAGCGCTACAACAAGGTGGTGGATATCTGGGGGCGCGCCGGAGACATGGTGGCCAAGGCGATGATGGAACGCCTCGGCCAGGAACCCGTGGTGGAATGGGATTCCAAGAAAGACGAGTGGGCGCAGATGAAGGACAAGAAGGGCAATCCGATGTCCCAGGAATCGTTCAATGCCATCTACATGATGGCCGATTCGGGAGCGCGTGGTTCTGCGGCGCAGATTCGCCAGCTTGCCGGAATGCGCGGCTTGATGGCGAAGCCCGACGGTTCGATCATCGAAACGCCGATCACCGCGAATTTCCGCGAAGGCCTGAACGTGCTTCAGTACTTCATTTCGACGCATGGCGCGCGCAAAGGTCTGGCCGATACCGCGTTGAAGACGGCGAATTCCGGCTATCTGACGCGACGCCTGGTCGACGTGACCCAGGATCTTGTGGTCATCGAGGACGATTGCGGTACGACGCAGGGCGTGGCGATGAAGGCGTTGATAGAGGGCGGTGAAGTGGTCGAACCGCTGCGTGATCGTATTCTCGGCCGCGTAGCAGCGAACGACGTCATTGATCCGGAGAGCAGCCAGGTCATCTTTTCGGCCGGCATGCTGCTGGATGAAGAGGCGGTGGAGCAGATCGAAGCTCGAAGCATCGACGAGGTCAAGGTGCGTACGCCGCTTACTTGCGATACGCGTTACGGATTGTGCGCCCAGTGCTACGGACGCGATTTGGGCCGCGGCCAGATGGTCAACGTCGGCGAAGCGGTCGGTGTGATCGCGGCGCAATCCATCGGCGAACCGGGAACGCAGTTGACGATGCGTACGTTCCACATCGGCGGTGCGGCATCGCGTACCGCAGTGGCAAGTCAGATCGAATCCAAGTCCAATGGCTCGGCGCGATTCTCGCCGTTGATGCGCTACGTCACCAATGCGCGCAATGAGCAGATCGCGATCTCGCGTTCCGGTGAAGTGCTGATTCTGGACGACAACGGCAGGGAGCGCGAGCGTCATAAGGTGCCTTATGGCGCCACTCTGCTTGTGGCTGATGGAAGTCCGGTCAAAGCCGGCAAGGTGCTGGCGACCTGGGACCCGCATACCCGGCCGATCATCACCGAGTATGCCGGCCGCGTGAAGTTCGACAACGTCGAGGAAGGCGTCACGGTTGCGCGTCAGATCGACGATGTAACCGGCCTCTCCACCCTCGTCGTGATCGATCCTAAGCGACGTGGTTCGGCACAGGTCAAAGGTTTGCGCCCCAGCGTCAAGCTGATCGACGACAAGGGCAGGGAAGTGAAGCTGCCCGGATCCGACCTGCCGGTCAACATCACCTTCCAGATACATTCCGTGATTACGGTGAAGGACGGGCAACAGGTCGGCGTCGGTGAAGTGCTCGCGCGTATTCCGCAGGAAACTTCCAAGACCCGCGACATCACCGGTGGTCTGCCGCGAGTGGCCGAGTTGTTCGAAGCAAGGTCACCGAAAGACGCGGGCGTGCTTGCGGAAGTGACCGGCTCCGTCTCGTTCGGCAAGGACACCAAGGGCAAACAGCGTTTGGTGATCACCGATCCGGACGCCGTTGCTCACGAATACCTGATCCCCAAGGACAAGCACGTGATGGCGCACGACGGCCAGGTGGTGAACAAGGGCGAAGTCATCGTCGACGGTCCGGCCGATCCGCACGACATCCTGCGTCTGCTGGGTGTCGAGGCGCTGGCACGTTACATCACGGATGAAGTGCAGGATGTCTATCGTCTGCAAGGCGTCAAGATCAACGACAAGCACATCGAAGTGATCGTGCGGCAGATGTTACGTCGGGTGCAAATCGTGGATATCGGCGACTCGGAGTTCATTATCGGGGAGCAGGTCGAGCGCTCCGAAGTGCTCCAGGTCAACGACAAGCTCGTTTCCGCAGGCAAGAAGCCGGCGATTTACGAATATCTGTTGCTTGGCATCACCAAGGCGTCGCTCTCCACCGATTCGTTCATTTCCGCGGCTTCCTTCCAGGAAACCACCCGCGTACTGACCGAAGCGGCGATCATGGGCAAGAAGGACGACCTGCGCGGCCTCAAGGAGAATGTCATCGTAGGCCGGCTGATTCCGGCAGGTACCGGATTGGCTTATCACAAGAATCGGCGTACCCGCGATCAGGTGGATCAGTTCGGGGCGGAGAGTCTTATCGCCGAACCAGCCACCGCGGAAGCGGCAGGCGACGAGCAGGTTGCTTGACACTCTAGGCGACGGCACTTAGAATCTGCCGTCTTTTTACCCGCCGTTCCGGCGGCAATCCCGGAGCGGTGGCGGACGCAGTACACACAAGGGACGGCGGCGACGCCGTCCCGGGTTTTTTAGGACTGTAAATAATGCCAACAATCAATCAGTTAGTCCGAAAATCCCGGACTTCGCCGAAAACGAAAAGTAAGGTGCCCGCGCTGGCGAGATCGCCGCAAAAGCGTGGTGTGTGCACTCGCGTGTACACCACAACCCCGAAGAAGCCCAACTCCGCATTGCGTAAAGTTGCCAAAGTCCGTCTAACCAATGGCTTCGAAGTCATCAGCTACATCGGCGGTGAAGGACACAATTTGCAGGAGCACTCGGTCGTGCTGATTCGCGGAGGCCGGGTGAAGGATCTGCCGGGTGTGCGTTACCACATGGTACGCGGCAGTCTGGATACCCAGGGTGTGAAGGATCGGAAGCAGAGCCGCTCCAAATACGGCGCCAAGAAGCCGAAAGCCGCCTGATCGCGGAAAAAAATTCTGAAGGACTGAGGACTTATGCCACGACGCAGAGAAGTACCGAAGCGCGAGACGCTTCCGGATCCCAAATACAGCAGCCAGGAGCTTGCCAAGTTCGTCAACGTGCTGATGACGCGCGGCAAGAAATCGGTCGCGGAACGCATCGTCTACGGGGCACTTGATCAGATCAGCAAAAAAACCGGCAAGGATCCGCTGGAAGTTTTCAGTCTGGCACTCAACAACGTGCGTCCGATGGTTGAGGTCAAGAGCCGACGCGTCGGCGGTGCGAACTACCAGGTTCCGGTCGAAGTGCGCTCGGTGCGCCGCAATGCCCTGGCGATGCGCTGGCTGCGCGATGCCGCACGCAAGCGCGCCGAAAAATCGATGGATGCGCGTCTGGCAAGTGAGCTGGCCGAAGCCGCGGAAGGCCGCGGCGGCGCGATGAAGAAGCGCGAGGAAGTGCACCGCATGGCAGAGGCCAACAAGGCTTTTGCCCACTATCGGTTCTAACTCGCGAGACATCCGGAAAAACTCATGCCCCGCTCCACGCCTATCGAACGTTACCGCAACATCGGCATCAGTGCGCATATCGATGCAGGTAAGACCACGACCACCGAACGCATCCTGTTCTACACCGGTGTATCGCACAAGATCGGCGAGGTCCACGACGGCGCCGCCATCATGGACTGGATGGAGCAGGAGCGCGAACGCGGCATTACCATCACTTCGGCGGCAACGACGTGCTTTTGGAAGGGGATGGACGGCACGCGACCCCAGCACCGCATCAACATCATCGACACGCCGGGACACGTCGATTTCACCATCGAAGTCGAGCGTTCAATGCGGGTGCTCGATGGTGCGTGCATGGTCTATGACGCTGTGGCGGGTGTGCAGCCGCAGTCGGAGACGGTCTGGCGCCAGGCGAACAAGTACAAGGTGCCGCGACTGGCATTCATCAACAAGATGGACCGGCAGGGCGCCGACTTCTTCAAGTCCTACGATCACATCAGAACGCGGCTGAAGGGTAATCCGATACCGATTCAGGTGCCGATTGGCGCGGAGGAGAAATTTGAAGGCCTGGTCGATCTGGTCAAGATGAAGGCCATCTACTGGGACGAAGCGTCCCAGGGGATGAAGTACGAGGAGCGCGAAATTCCGGCTGATCTCGTCGAGGAATGCAAGACCTGGCGGGAAAAGCTCGTCGAAGCTGCGGCGGAAGCCAATGACGAGTTGATGAACAAATATCTCGAGGGGCACGATCTCTCGATCGAAGACATCAAGAAGGGCCTGCGCATCCGCGTCATCAAGAACGAGGTCGTGCCCATGCTGTGCGGCTCGGCGTTCAAGAACAAGGGCGTGCAGGCCATGCTCGACGCTGTGATCGACTACATGCCGTCGCCGATCGATATTCCCCCGGTCTCCGGTGAGACCGAGAGGGGCGAGCTCGTGACGCGCAAAGCTGACGACAGCGAGCCGTTTGCGGCGCTGGCGTTCAAGATCATGACCGACCCTTACGTCGGCCAGTTGACGTTCATCCGAGTCTATTCCGGCGTGCTGAATTCCGGCGACACCGTTTACAACTCGGTACGCGAGCGCAAGGAACGTATCGGCCGGCTGCTGCAGATGCACGCCAACCAGCGCGAGGAAATCAAGGAAGTGCGCGCCGGGGACATCGCGGCCGCCGTCGGCCTGAAGGAAGCATCGACCGGCGAAACGCTGTGTCATCCCGACAAGATCATCATGCTTGAGCGCATGGTTTTCCCGGAGCCTGTCATTTCCCAGGCCGTGGAACCGAAAACCAAGGCCGATCAGGAAAAGATGGGTATCGCGCTGAACCGCCTTGCGCAGGAAGATCCGTCATTTCGCGTGCGCACCGACGAAGAATCCGGTCAGACCATCATTTCCGGGATGGGCGAGTTGCATCTCGAAATCATCGTCGATCGCATGAAGCGCGAATTCGGCGTCGAAGCCAACGTTGGCAAGCCGCAGGTGGCTTACCGGGAAGCGATCAAAAAATCGGTCGAAGTCGAGGGCAAATTCATCAAGCAGTCCGGTGGCCGTGGTCAGTATGGCCACGTCTGGATCAAGGTCGAGCCGAACGAGGCGGGCAAGGGCTACGAGTTCGTCGATGCGATCAAGGGTGGCACGGTGCCGCGCGAATATATTCCGGCAGTGGATAAGGGTTTGCAGGAAACCTTGCCGAACGGCGTGCTGGCCGGCTTCCCGGTTGTGGATGTCAAGGTCACGTTGTTCGACGGTTCTTACCACGATGTCGATTCGAACGAAAACGCATTCAAGATGGCGGCCTCGATGGCATTCAAGGACGGCATGCGCAAGGCGAACCCGGTTCTGCTCGAGCCGATGATGGCGGTGGAAGTGGAAACGCCGGAAAATTTCATGGGTAATGTGATCGGCGATCTCTCTTCGCGTCGCGGCATGATCCAGGGGCAAGAGGAAGTGGCCGGCACGATGGTGATCAAGGCCGAGGTGCCGCTGGCTGAAATGTTCGGTTATTCGACCTCGTTGCGTTCGGCCACCCAGGGGCGCGCTACGTACACGATGGAATTCAAGCACTACGCCGAAGCTCCGAAGACGGTCGCGGAAGCTGTGATCAATAAGAAGGCTGCGTAAGCAGGAAGGAACAGCGATGGCAAAGGGAAAGTTTGAGCGCACGAAGCCGCACGTGAACGTGGGGACGATAGGGCACGTGGACCATGGCAAGACGACGCTGACGGCGGCGATCACGCACGTGCTGTCGAAGAAATTCGGTGGCGAGGCGAAGAACTACGACCAGATCGATGCGGCGCCGGAAGAAAAGGCACGCGGCATCACGATCAACACGGCGCACGTGGAATACGAGACGGCCAAGCGCCACTACGCCCACGTCGACTGCCCGGGGCATGCCGACTACGTCAAGAACATGATCACCGGTGCGGCGCAGATGGATGGCGCGATTCTGGTGGTCTCCGCCGCGGACGGTCCGATGCCGCAGACGCGCGAGCACATCCTGCTGGCGCGCCAAGTGGGCGTGCCCTACATCGTCGTGTTCATGAACAAGGCCGACATGGTCGACGACAAGGAACTGCTCGAACTCGTCGAAATGGAAGTGCGCGAACTGCTCTCCAAGTACGAATTCCCCGGCGACAAGACCCCGATCATCATCGGCAGCGCGTTGAAGGCCCTGGAAGGCGACAAGGGGGAACTGGGCGAAGTGGCGATCTTCAAGCTCGCCGACGCCCTGGACTCCTACATCCCCGAGCCCAAGCGGGCCTTGGATGGTCCGTTCCTGCTGCCGGTGGAAGACGTCTTCTCCATCTCCGGTCGCGGCACCGTGGTGACGGGGCGGGTGGAGCGCGGCATCGTCAAGGTGGGCGATGAACTCGAGATCGTGGGCCTGAAGCCCACCGTCAAGACCGTGTGTACCGGGATTGAAATGTTCCGCAAGCTGCTCGACCAGGGGCAGGCGGGCGACAACGTGGGGGTGCTGCTGCGCGGCACCAAGCGCGAAGAAGTCGAGCGCGGCCAGGTGCTGGCCAAGCCCGGCTCGATCACCCCGCACACCAAGTTTTCTGCCGGATGGTGATGCCAGGGGACAACATCGGGATCACGGTGCAGTTGATTCAGCCCATTGCGATGGAAGAGGGCTTGCGCTTTGCCATTCGCGAGGGTGGTCGTACCGTGGGCGCCGGCGTCGTCGCCAAAATCCTGGAATAAAGAAAATGCAAAGCCAGAAAATCCGCATTCGGTTGAAAGCCTTCGATTACCGCCTGATCGACCAATCGGCGATCGAAATTGTCGAGACCGCCAAGCGCACCGGCGCCGTAGTCAAGGGCCCGGTTCCGTTGCCCACCCGCATCGAGCGTTTCGATGTGCTGCGCAGCCCGCACGTGAACAAGACGTCGCGCGATCAGTTCGAGATCCGTACGCATCTGAGACTGATGGACATCATCGACCCCACCGACAAGACGGTCGATGCATTGATGAAGCTCGACCTGCCCGCAGGTGTGGACGTAGAGATCAAGCTGTAACGAGCAGTACCCGGGGCCCGGTCTAATAAGAGCCGGCCCGGTAAAAATAGATCGGCCGGTCAATTGAAACTGGCCCCTTTTGTTAAAGGGAAACAAAAATGAGCTTAGGACTTGTCGGTCGCAAGATCGGCATGACGAGACTGTTTACCGATGATGGCGATGCTGTCCCGGTTACTGTCGTCGACGTGTCGAACAATCGCGTGACCCAGATCAAGACGCCGGAAACCGACGGTTATGCCGCGGTCCAGGTCGCATTCGGCAAGCGCCGCGCGAGTCGCGTGAGCAAGCCCGCTGCCGGCCATTTTGCCAAGGCAGGCGTCGAGGCTGGTCACGTTCTCAGTGAATTTCGCGTGGAGCCCGATCAACTTGCCAATTTCAAGGTTGGCGGGCAGATCGGCGTAGACATATTCAAGGTTGGCCAGCTGGTGGACGTTACCGGCACAACGGTGGGCAAGGGTTTCGCTGGCGTTATCAAACGCCACCACTTCTCCTCGAACCGCGCCAGTCACGGTAATTCGCGTTCCCACAACGTTCCCGGCTCCATCGGCATGGCACAGGATCCGGGGCGCGTTTTCCCCGGCAAACGCATGTCCGGTCACCTGGGTTCGGTGAAGCGTACGGCGCAGAAGCTTCAGATCGTACGCATCGACGCCGAACGCCAGCTGCTGCTCATCAAAGGGGCGGTACCTGGGTCCGAGGGTGGTGGCTTGGTTGTACATCCTTCTGTGAAGGCGAGGGCGTAATGGAATTAAAACTGATCGACGAAAAGGGTCAGGCCACAGCCAGCGTGAAGGCGTCGGACGAATTGTTTGGCCGCGAATACAGCGAGTCTCTCGTGCATCAGGTCGTGACCGCTTACCTGGCCAACGCACGCATGGGGACGCGCGCGCAGAAGGGCCGCAGCGATATCGCGAAATCCACACGCAAGCCTTGGCGCCAGAAAGGCACCGGCCGTGCACGTGCGGGCATGGCTTCCAGCCCGTTGTGGCGCGGTGGCGGCAAGATATTTCCGAACAGCCCGGAAGAGAATTTCACCCACAAGGTCAACCGCAAGATGTTCCGCGCCGGCCTGGCTGCGATCCTGTCGCAGCTCGCGCGCGAAGGCCGGCTTGCGGTCGTGGAGGACTTTGCCCTCACCTCGCCCAAGACTAGGCTGCTGGCCCAAAAGGTCAAGGAAATGGGCCTGGAGAATGTGCTGATCATTACCGACAAGCTCGACGAAAACCTGGTCCTGTCGGCACGCAACCTGCCAAATGTTCTCGTGATAGAACCGAAGCAGGCCGATCCGGTCAGCCTGCTGCGCTTCAATAACACGCTGATCACCAAAGGCGCGGTCGCTAAAATCGAGGAGATGCTGGCATGAACGCAGCCGCTATTAAACAGGACGGTATCAAGCAGACCGGTTTCAATCCGGAGCGCCTGATGCAGGTTCTGCTGGCGCCGGTGGTTTCCGAAAAGAGCACCTTTGTTGCGGACAAAAACGAACAGGTGATTTTCCGTGTCGTCGCGGACGCGACCAAGCCCGAGATCAAGGCCGCAGTGGAACTGCTGTTCAAGGTCCAGGTCGACAGCGTCCAGGTAGCCAACGTCAAGGGCAAGGAAAAGCGTTTCGGCCGCTTCATCGGCCGGCGCCGTCACTGGAAGAAGGCCTACGTTTGCCTGAAGCCAGGCCAGGAGATCAATTTCGCAGCCGGGGAGACCAAGTAAATGGCACTGGTCAAAGTCAAGCCGACATCGCCGGGCCGCCGTGCGCTCGTCAAGGTCGTCAATCCGAACCTGCATAGGGGCAAGCCGGTCGCCGCGCTGATCGAAAAGCAGAGCAAGCGTGCCGGCCGGAACAACAGCGGGCATATCACCACCCGCCATCAAGGCGGCGGACACAAGCAGCACTACCGTATCGTCGACTTCGTCCGCGACAAGGACGGCATTGTGGCCAAAGTCGAACGCCTCGAGTACGACCCGAACCGAAGCGCCAACCTCGCATTGCTGTGTTATGCCGACGGCGAGCGCCGTTATGTGATCGCGCCCAAGGATGCAACGGTAGGCCAGGAAATCATCAATGGTTCGGAAGCGCCGATCAAGCCGGGCAACACGTTACCGTTGCGTAACATCCCGGTCGGCACCACGATCAACTGCATTGAAATGCAGCCAGGCAAGGGCGCGCAACTGGCCCGCGCAGCCGGCGCGTCGGTGCAGTTGCTGGCGCGCGAAGGCGTTTACGCCCAGCTACGCCTGCGCTCCGGCGAGATCCGCAAGGTGCACGTCGATTGCCGCGCGACTATCGGTGAAGTCGGCAACGAGGAACATAACCTGGAATCGATCGGCAAGGCGGGCCGTGTACGCTGGCGCGGCGTGCGCCCGACAGTGCGCGGCGTTGCCATGAACCCGATCGATCACCCGCACGGCGGCGGCGAAGGCAAAACTGCAGCCGGTCGCGATCCGGTGAGTCCCTGGGGCACTCCAACGAAGGGTTACAAGACCCGCCGCAACAAGCGCACGCGCAGCATGATTGTGCGTAATCGCCACGGCAAATAAAGGGTAAGGACATATGGCACGTTCGATCAAGAAGGGCCCGTTCGTCGATCACCATCTGGTGCAGAAAGTGGAGACGGCGCGTGCGTCCAAAGACAAGCGTCCGATCAAAACCTGGTCGCGCCGTTCCACCATCCTTCCCGATTTCGTCGGACTGACCATCGCCATACACAATGGCCGGCAGCATGTGCCGATCTATATCAGCGAAAACATGGTCGGACACAAGCTCGGTGAATTTGCGTTGACCCGTACGTTCAAAGGCCATACCGGGGACAAGAAAGCTGCTGTCGCCCCGACGTCGGGTCCGAAGAAGTAAGGGAGACGAGGAGACATGACTATGAGAACTTCTGCTGTACTGCGCGGTGTCCGGTTATCGGCCCAGAAAGGCCGGCTGGTCGCCGACCAGATTCGCGGAATGCCGGTGGACAAGGCCCTCAATCTGCTGGCCTTCAGTCCCAAGAAAGGCGCCAAGATCATTCGCAAGGTCCTCGAATCGGCCATCGCCAATGCCGAGCATAACGACGGCGCCGATATCGACGAATTGCAGGTGAGGATCATTCATGTGGAGCAGGGCGCGAGCCTCAAGCGCTTCATGCCACGCGCAAAGGGTCGTGGTTTCAAAATCACCAAGCCCACCTGCCATATCTATCTCACCGTCGGGGACAAGGAGTAAGCATGGGACAGAAAATTCACCCGATAGGATTCCGGCTTTCGGTTCAGCGCAACTGGACATCGCGCTGGTATTCGAACAGCAAGAATTTCCCAGCAATGCTGCACGAGGACATCAAGGTCCGTGACTTCCTGAAGAAGAAGCTGGCGCATGCCGCGGTCAGCAAGGTTGTCATCGAGCGTCCGGCCAAGAACGCCAAGATCACCGTATACAGCGCGCGGCCCGGCGTGGTCATCGGCAAAAAAGGCGAGGACATTGAAAATCTGCGCGGACAACTGCAGAAACTGATGGGCGTGCCGGTCCATGTCAACATCGAGGAGGTGCGCAAGCCCGAGGTGGATGCGCAGCTGATCTCCGATTCGATCGCGCAGCAGCTGGAAAAGCGGATCATGTTCCGTCGTGCGATGAAGCGGGCGATCCAGAACGCCATGCGCCTGGGCGCGCAAGGCATCAAGATCATGAGTGCCGGGCGTCTGAACGGGATAGAAATTGCCCGCACCGAGTGGTATCGCGAAGGCCGCGTACCGCTTCATACCCTGCGCGCCGATATCGATTATGGATTCTCCGAAGCGAAAACCACCTATGGCGTGATCGGCATCAAGGTCTGGGTGTTTAAGGGCGAAGTACTGGGTCGCGGCGAGCAACCGGTGGCCGCGCCCGCTCCCGAACCCGAGAGGAAGGCAAGACGAGGAGCGAAGCATGCTGCAACCAGCTAGAAGGAAGTATCGCAAGGAACAGAAGGGCCGCAACACCGGCGTGGCAACCCGCGGTGCGAAGGTCAGCTTCGGCGAGTTTGGCCTGAAGGCCGTCGGCCGCGGCCGGTTGACCGCGCGCCAGATCGAAGCTGCGCGTCGGGCGATGACGCGCCATATCAAGCGCGGTGGACGGATCTGGATCCGGATTTTCCCGGACAAGCCGATTTCACAGAAACCCGCGGAAGTGCGCATGGGCAACGGCAAGGGCAACCCGGAGTACTACGTGGCGGAAATCCAGCCCGGCAAGGTGCTCTACGAGATGGACGGCGTCGACGAAACACTGGCGCGCGAGGCATTTCGCCTGGCGGCGGCCAAGCTGCCGATCCAGACCACGTTCGTAATCAGACAGGTGGGATAAGCGATGAAGGCGAGTGAACTCCGGTCGAAGTCCGAGGCCGATCTGGGCAAGGAGCTCAATGAGCTTCTGAAAGCGCAGTTTTCCCTGCGCATGCAACTGGCTACCCAGCAGCTGACCAACACCAGCGAAATCAAGAAGGTGCGCCGCGACATCGCTCGCGTGCGCACGTTGATCGGTGAAAAGGCGAAAAAAGCATGAGCGAGCAGACATCCACGTCCAATCCCCGCAAGCTGACCGGTCGGGTAGTGAGCGACAAGATGAACAAGACCGTCACGGTCCTGGTCGAGCGCAAGGTCAAGCATCCGCTGTATGGCAAATTCGTCAGCCGCTCCAAGAAGTACCACGCACACGATGAGAAGAACGAATTCCATCCCGGCGATCTGGTTTTGATCGAAGAGACCCGCCCGCTGTCCAAGACCAAAGCGTGGAAAGTGGTGAAACTGGTTGAAAAGGCCAAGGAGGAAATTTAAGCCCCTTGCCTGGGCGGCGTTTTTTCCATAGAATGCCGCCTTTTTCCCGGAACGCCTCGCGGCGGTCCGGCTTCTGACCCAGACACGGGTTCCAAAACTGGTCTGCCGACCCGCAGTACGAGGCGGACGAAGTTGGAGAGAGAAAGCAGATGATTCAAATGCAAAGCAGGCTAGATGTAGCCGACAACACCGGTGCACGCTCCGTCATGTGCATCAAGGTGCTCGGTGGCTCCAAGCGCCGCTATGCCGGCATTGGCGACATCATCAAGGTCAGCATCAAGGATTGCGCGCCGCGCGGGCGTGTCAAGAAGGGCGAGATCTATCACGCCGTGGTCGTGCGGACGGCCAGTGGCGTGCGTCGTCAGGATGGCTCGCTGGTGAAATTCGATTCCAATGCGGCAGTTCTGCTCAATGCCAAGCTCGAGCCGATTGGCACGCGCATTTTCGGCCCGGTTACCCGTGAGCTGCGTACCGAGCGCTTCATGAAAATCGTATCGCTTGCTCCCGAAGTGTTGTAAGGAAAGATCATGCGCAAGATTCGCAAAGGCGACAACGTCGTCGTCATCACCGGCAAAGACAAGGGTAAACGTGGAGCGGTGCTGCGCATACTGAGCGACAGCTACCTGCTGGTGGAAGGCGCCAACAATGTCAAAAAGCACCAGAAGCCCAATCCGATGAAGGGAACCACTGGCGGTATTGTCGCGAAAGAAATGCCGATTCACGTCTCCAACGTGGCGTTGTTCAACCCGACCACCCAGAAGGCGGACAGGGTCGGGGTGAAGCGCCTGGACGACGGCCGCCGCGTGCGGGTCTACAAGTCGAACGGCGAGATGCTGGACGCGTAAGAGGAAGATTATGGCGAAGGCGAAGTTGAAGGCAGCATCTACCGAGAAAACCGCGTCCGCGCAGGCGGCGCGGTTGCATACACACTACCGTGACGCAATCGTGCCGGCTTTGATGAAGCAGTTCGGTTACAAGACTTCCATGCAGGTTCCGCGCATCGACAAAATTGTCCTGAACATGGGCGTGGGCGAAGCCGTCAACGACAAGAAGATTCTCGAGAATGCGGTTGGCGACATGATCAAGATCGCCGGCCAGAAGCCGGTGGTCACCAAGGCGAAGAAGTCGATCGCCGGTTTCAAGATCCGCAAGGACTACCCGATCGGCTGCATGGTGACCCTGCGGCGAGGGCGCATGTATGAATTCCTGGACCGTCTGGTTTCCATTGCGATTCCCCGCATCCGCGATTTCCGCGGTATTTCGGCGCGCTCCTTCGATGGTCGTGGGAATTTCAACCTGGGTGTGAAGGAACAGATCATATTTCCGGAGATCGAGTACGACAAAATCGACGTGCTCCGGGGTTTGAACATTACGATAACCACGACAGCGAAGACCGACGAAGAGGCGCGTGTGCTTCTCGCCGCCTTCAAGTTCCCCTTCAAGAACTGAGGTCGTCATGGCAAAGACCGCTCTGATCAATCGAGAACAAAAGCGCCGGGTTACCGTGAAGAAGTTCGCGGCCAAGCGCGCCGAGCTGTTCGCAATCATCAATAACAGCAAGGCGTCCGACGAGGAACGCACGGAAGCGCGCGACAAGCTGGGCAAGTTGCCGCGTAATTCCAGCCCGGTCCGGTTGCGCAATCGCTGCGCGCTGACCGGTCGTCCTCGCGGGGTATTCCGCAAGTTCGGCCTCGGGCGCAACAAGCTGCGCGAAATCGCCATGCGTGGCGAGATTCCCGGCGTGACCAAAGCAAGCTGGTAGCAGGAGACTCTGGATGAGCATGAGCGACCCCATTGCCGATATGCTGACGCGCATCCGCAACGCGCAAACTGCGGAGAAGACGTCGGTTGTCGTGCCCACGAGCAAACTCAAGGTATCGATCGCCAAGGTCCTCAAGGACGAGGGCTACATCGAGGACTTTGCGGTTCGCGACGACAGCGGCAAGCAATTTCTCGAGATCGGATTGAAATACTACGCCGGTCGCCCCGTGATCGAGCGCATCGAGCGGGTGAGCCGCCCGGGCCTGCGTATCTACAAGCCGGCGAGCGATATTCCGGAAGTCATGAACGGCCTCGGAGTGGCGATCGTGTCCACTTCCAGGGGGGTCATGACCGATCGCAAGGCCCGCCAGTCCGGCGTCGGCGGCGAAGTGTTGTGCATCGTTGCGTAAAGTGGCTTAGGAGCAAAACAAGATGTCTCGCATTGGCAATCTTCCGGTCAACGTTCCGAAGGGCGTGGACGTGACGGTAGCGTCGGGTCAGATCTCGATCAAGGGGCCGCTGGGCACGCTGTCGCAACGCTTGTCCACGACTGTGGAAGTTACGCGGGATGGAGACCATATCGTGTTCAAGGCGCTGGACGAGTCGATTCAGACGAACGCGATGTCCGGCACGCTGAGATCATTGGTTGCGAACATGGTGCAAGGCGTGACCAAAGGATTCGAGAGAAAGCTGCAGCTGTTTGGCGTTGGCTATCGAGCTCAAGCGCAGGGCGATAAGCTCAACCTGACGCTGGGCTTTTCGCATCCGGTAGTGCATCAGATGCCCAAGGGTATCAAGGTGGAGACGCCGGTACAGACTGAAATTCTGATTAAGGGCATCGACAAGCAGGTCGTCGGTCAGGTCGCAGCGGAAGTACGCGGCTATCGCCCGCCGGAGCCCTACAAAGGCAAAGGCGTGCGCTATTCCGACGAGCGTGTAGTGCTGAAGGAAACCAAGAAGAAGTAACGGAGCCGACGATCATGATTGACAAGAAACAATCGCGCATACGCCGTGCCCGCCAGACCCGTGCCAAAATCGCGGAATTGAAGGCGGTGAGGCTTGCGGTGTATCGCTCCAATGACCATATATATGCACAGGTGATCGATCCAACTTCGAGGGTGCTCGCGTCGGCTTCTACACTCGAACCCGATGTACGCAAAGAGGTCGGCAACGGCAGCAACGTCAAGGCGGCGGCCGTGGTTGGCAAGCGTATTGCGGAGAAGGCCAAGGCGCAGGGTGTGGAGCAAGTCGCGTTCGATCGTGCAGGATTCAAGTACCACGGCCGTGTGAAGGCGCTTGCGGAAGCAGCGCGCGAAGCCGGACTCAAGTTCTGAGGATATAGACCATGGCCAGAATGCAACAGCACAACGAAGAGCGTAGCGACGGCATGCGCGAGAAGATGGTGTCTGTCAACCGCGTCACCAAGGTGGTGAAAGGCGGCCGTATCCTCGGCTTCGCGGCGCTGACAGTGGTCGGCGATGGCGACGGCGGAATCGGCATGGGCAAAGGCAAGGCCAGGGAAGTGCCGGTGGCCGTGCAGAAAGCAATGGACGAGGCACGCCGCAAGATGGTGAAGATCAGTCTCAAGAACGGGACTCTCCAGCACGCGGTGGTGGGCGAGCACGGTTCGGCGAAGGTATTCATGCAACCGGCATCGGAAGGTACCGGGATCATTGCCGGCGGACCCATGCGTGCGATTTTCGAAGTCATGGGCGTAACCAACGTGTTGGCAAAGTGTCTTGGCTCGACCAACCCGTACAACGTTGTGCGTGCCACGATCAACGGCCTGCAGGGAATGAGCACCCCTGCTGAGATTGCGGCAAAGCGCGGCAAGACCGTGGAAGAGATCCTGGGCTGACCGGGTACTGAAAAAATCATGGCCAAGAAAAAAGAAGCAGCAAAGAAATCGGGAAAGACGGTCAAGGTCACGCTGGTGCGTGGCGTGGTCGGCACCCGTGAAAGCCATCGCGCAACGGTGCGTGGCCTCGGCCTGCGGCACATCAACCATACAGTTGAACTGGAAGATACGCCAGCGGTGCGTGGCATGATCAACAAGGTGAACTACCTGGTGAAGTGCGAGGCATAAATGCGTTTGAACCAGATCAAACCGGCAGCCGGCTCCAAGCACGCAAAAAAGCGTGTCGGTCGTGGCATTGGCAGCGGATTGGGCAAGACCGCGGGTCGCGGCCACAAAGGTCAGAAGGCGCGTTCGGGCGGCTTCCACAAAGTGGGCTTCGAAGGCGGCCAGATGCCTTTGCACCGGCGCCTGCCGAAGCGCGGTTTCGTATCGCTTACTAGAGGGGATACGGTCGAGGTGAGATTGTCTTCGCTCGACAAACTGACGGTGGACGACATCGATATTCTGGTGCTGAAGCAGGCGGGCGTGGTGCCGAACGCGGCCCTTGCGGCCAAAGTGATACTGAATGGGGAAATCAAGCGCAAGGTGATTGTGCGCGGATTGCTGGTAACGAAGGGCGCGCGCGCAGCCATTGAAAAGGCCGGCGGCAGCGTCGAAGGCTGAGCTTGGCGCAGAACTCTTTGATCGGGGGCAAGTTCGGCGATCTGAAGCGCCGATTGTTGTTCCTGCTGGGCGCTCTGATCGTATATCGCATCGGTGCGCACGTTCCGGTGCCAGGTATCGACCCAGTGCAGCTCGCGGAGCTGTTCAAGTCGCAGAAGGGCGGCATTCTGGACATGTTCAACATGTTCTCGGGCGGCGCGTTGTCGCGATTTACCATCTTCGCGCTGGGCATCATGCCGTACATCTCGGCTTCTATCATCATGCAGTTGATGACCGTCGTATCGCCGACACTCGAGCAACTGAAGAAGGAAGGTGAGGCCGGCCGCCGGAAGATTACGCAGTACACACGCTACGGCACCTTGTTTCTGGCGACTTTCCAGGGCCTGGGAATCGCAATCGCGCTGGAATCGCAGCGCGGGCTGGTGATCGAACCGGGACTCGCGTTCCGCTTCACCACCGTGGTCACGCTGGTGACCGGAACAATGTTCCTGATGTGGCTCGGCGAACAGATCACGGAGCGAGGTATCGGCAATGGCATTTCGCTGATCATTTTCGCGGGCATTGCCGCGGGGTTTCCGAGGGCGATCGGCGGTACGCTGGAACTGGCGCGTACGGGTGCATTCTCGATCCCGTTGGTGCTGTTGCTGCTGGTGGGCGCAATCCTGGTGACCGGGTTCGTGGTCTTTGTGGAACGCGGCCAGCGCAAGATACTGGTGAATTACGCGAAGCGACAGGTTGGCCGCAAAGTTTATGGCGGGCAGAGCTCGCATCTGCCATTGAAGCTGAACATGTCGGGCGTGATTCCGCCGATATTCGCCTCGAGCATCATTTTGTTTCCGGCCACGCTGGCCGGCTGGTTTGGCAGCAACGAAAGTATGACCTGGCTGCGCGATATCAGCGGCACCCTGCATCCCGGGCAGCCGATTTACGTATTGTTGTATGCGTCTGCGATTATTTTCTTCTGCTTCTTTTACACGGCCCTGGTGTTCAACCCCAAGGAAACCGCGGAGAATCTGAAGAAGGGCGGTGCGTTCGTGCCGGGGATCCGGCCTGGCGAACAGACGGCAAAGTACATCGAGAAGATCACCATGCGGCTGACCCTGGCGGGCGCGATCTATGTGACGCTGGTGTGCCTGTTGCCGGAGTTTCTGATCGTGAAATGGAACGTGCCGTTCTATTTCGGCGGCACCAGCCTGCTGATCATCGTGGTGGTGACCATGGATTTCATGGCCCAGGTGCAGGCGTATGTCATGTCGCACCAGTATGAGAGCCTGCTCAAGAAGGCGAACTTCAAGGGCGGGATGTTCCCGACCCGCTAGCGGAGGAGCATGGCCAAGGAAGAAACCATCCAGATGCAGGGAGAAATCCTGGAAACCCTGCCGAACGCGACGTTTCGCGTGAAGCTGGAAAACGGCCATGTGGTGCTGGGACATATTTCCGGAAAGATGCGGATGCACTACATCCGGATTCTGCCGGGCGACAAGGTGACGGTGGATTTGACGCCTTACGATTTGACGCGAGCGCGCATCGTATTCCGCGCCAAGTAAGTTTGAACAACGGCTCGCCGAACGGCGGCTGAGGGAGTAGAAATGAGAGTACAAGCATCGGTCAAGAAAATGTGCCGGAACTGCAAGATAGTCCGTCGCAACCGCGTTGTGCGCGTAATTTGCACTGATCCGCGCCACAAGCAGCGCCAGGGTTAACCGGGCGGGGACGCAACTTTTAACAGAACGCAGGACAACTATGGCTCGTATCTCCGGTGTAAACATTCCGAACCATCAGCACGCGGTCATTGCGCTGACTTCAATCTATGGAATCGGCCGCGCCCGTTCGCGCGCCATCTGCGCTGCCGCAGGCATCAACGGCTCGACCAAGATGAAGGATTTGTCCGACAACGACATGGAGAAGCTGCGCGAACAGGTGGCGAAGTTCACCGTGGAGGGGGACCTGCGTCGTGAAGTGACGATGAATATCAAGCGCCTGATGGATCTGGGCTGCTACCGAGGCACACGCCATCGCCGCGGATTGCCCGTGCGCGGTCAGCGCACCCGTACCAACGCACGTACCCGCAAGGGTCCGCGCAAGGCGATTCAGCGCACCGGCGGAGCGACCCCGGCGCCGGCGGCGAAGTAAGCGAATTTAGATCAAGGATTTTTTGACATGGCAAAAGCAGCTACTCCAGCGGTAAGGGTCCGGAAGAAGGTCAAGAAGAACGTGGCCGAGGGCATCGCCCATATTCACGCATCCTTCAACAACACCATCGTGACCATCACGGATCGCCAGGGGAATGCGCTGTCCTGGGCAACATCCGGCGCGGCAGGTTTCAAAGGTTCGCGCAAGTCCACTCCGTTCGCGGCGCAGATTGCCGCCGAGCAAGCTGGCCGTGCCGCACAGGAGTGCGGCGTGAAGAACCTCGAAGTGCGCATCAAGGGCCCCGGTCCGGGGCGCGAATCCGCGGTTCGCGCCTTGAACGCGGTCGGGTTCAAGATCACCAGCATCTCGGATGTCACGCCGGTCCCGCACAACGGCTGCCGTCCGCCCAAGAAGCGCCGTATCTGATCCCAAGGAGACAAGCAGTGGCAAGGAACCTAGATCCGAAGTGCCGCCAATGCCGCCGAGAAGGCGAAAAGCTGTTCCTCAAAGGCGAGAAGTGTTTCAGCGACAAGTGCTCTATAGAGCGCCGTTCGTACGCGCCAGGCCAGCACGGTCAGAAGAACCTGCGCCGTTCCGACTACGGCACGCAACTGAGGGAGAAGCAGAAGATCCGTCGCATTTACGGAATGCTGGAGCGCCAGTTCCGCAATACCTACAAGTTGGCCGCGCGGGCGAAGGAAGTCACCGGCGAGGCCCTGTTGCAAATGCTGGAAAGTCGACTGGACACCGTCGCGTATCGCATGGGTTTCGGCTCGTCGCGGACCGAAGCCCGCCAGGTTGTGCGCCACAACGGCATTCTGGTTAATGGCAAACGGGTCAACATCCCCTCGTATCAGGTTCGCCAGGGCGACGTTATCGAAGTTGCCGAGGGCGCGAAGGGCCAATTGCGCATCAAGGGCGCAGTCGAAGCGGCAGAAGGTCGCGGGTTCCCGGAGTGGATCGAAGTCGATATCAAAGCGCTCAAAGGCACATTCAAGGCGAAGCCGCAACGCTCTGAACTGCCCTCGACGATCAACGAATCGCTGGTGGTGGAACTGTATTCGAAGTAAGCGAACCGGTATTGCGGCCCGCCGTCGTCTCCTTAGGACCGGCCGGGCCGTATGTTTTTAATACGGAACGTCCCGAATTCAATCTAGAGGGTCACGTTTATGCAAAGCAGCTTTCTGAAGCCGCGAATCATCGATGTTCAGACGATCTCCGCCTTCCATGCGAAGGTGACGATGGAGCCGTTCGAACGCGGCTATGGTCACACCCTCGGCAACGCACTGCGCCGGGTGCTGCTGTCCTCGATGCCAGGATTTGCGCCGACCGAGGTCAAGATCAACGGCGTTCTGCACGAATACTCCACCATCGACGGTGTGCAGGAGGATGTCGTCGACATCCTGCTCAACCTGAAGGGCATCGTGCTGAAGCTGCACAATCGCGATGAAGTCGTGCTCAATCTGAAGAAGCAGGGCGAGAGCGTCGTCACCGCGGGCGACATCGAAGCGTCGCACGACGTCGAGATCATCAACCCCGAGCATGTCATCGCGCACATTGCGCCCGGCGGCAAGCTCGACATGCAGATCAAGGTCGAAGGCGGCCGCGGTTATGTGCCGGCGACGACGCGTGCTCTGGCGAAGGAAGGCCGCACTATCGGTAACATCATGGTGGATGCGTCGTTCAGTCCGGTGAAGCGGGTCAGCTATGCGGTCGAGTCGGCGCGCGTGGAACAGCGCACTGACCTCGACAAGCTGATCATGGACATCGAGACCAACGGCGTTGTGGAGCCGGAAGAGGCAATCCGCTATGCCGCACGCATCCTGGTCGACCAGTTATCGCTGTTTGCAGATCTGAAAGGCACGCCGGCACCGATCGAACAACCGAAGGCTCCGCAGGTCGATCCGATCCTGCTGCGTCCGGTGGATGATCTCGAACTCACCGTGCGTTCGGCAAACTGCCTAAAGGCGGAGAACATTTATTACATCGGCGATCTGATCCAGCGTACCGAAACGGAGTTGCTGAAGACGCCGAACCTCGGCCGTAAATCGCTCAACGAGATCAAGGAAGTACTTGCCTCGCGCGGCCTGACACTCGGCATGAAGCTCGAGAACTGGCCGCCGGTCGGACTCGAGAAGGTTTAAGGGGATAGAAAATGCGTCACCAACTGGGACTGCGAAAACTCAACCGCACCAGCAGCCATCGACTAGCCATGCTGCGCAACATGACCAATTCTTTGCTGAGACACGAGGTCATCAAGACCACGTTGCCCAAGGCGAAGGAACTGCGCCGGGTCGCCGAGCCGATCATTACGCTGGGTAAGAAGCCGTCGCTTGCCAACCGGCGTCTGGTGTTTTCGCGCTTGCGTGACCGCGAGATGGTGCTCAAGCTGTTCAACGAACTGGGTCCGCGGTTTGCCAATCGCAATGGCGGCTACCTGCGTATCCTCAAGTTCGGTTTTCGGCAGGGCGACAATGCGCCCATGGCGCTCGTGGAGTTGCTGGATCGTCCCGACGTCGCTGAAGAAACCAAGACCGCTGCGAAGAAATAGGCGGGACGGCGCAAGGAAAGATGTCATAGAAAAAACGAAGAAGCCGGCATAAGCCGGCTTCTTCGTTTTTATGGGCTGAATCAACCGGATTTTGCACTGATCCTTCCGCGACTACGGCAGCGGAAGGCCGGCGTTGAGTCCGGACTGCGTCTGGCAAGACGCTTGAACCGAGTCTCGGAAGATGTGGTTCGGAGGTTAGCCCGCTGCGACGCGGCTGCGGGCGGGTCTGGGCGGGATGATCTGGCGCAGGTAGCTGCCGGTATAGGACGACGCGGTGCCGGCGATGGCTTCTGGCGTGCCTTGCGCGATGATGGCGCCGCCTCCGTCGCCGCCTTCCGGGCCGAGATCTATTATCCAGTCCGCGGTCTTGATGACATCCATATTGTGCTCGATCACCACCACGGTATTGCCGTGATCGCGCAACCGGTGCAGCACGGTGAGCAGCATCTCGATGTCGTGGAAATGCAGACCGGTGGTCGGCTCGTCGAGGATATAGAGCGTGCGTCCGGTATCGCGTTTGGATAGCTCGAGCGCCAGCTTGACGCGCTGCGCCTCGCCGCCCGACAACGTGGTCGCGCTTTGTCCGAGGCGGATATAACCGAGCCCGACGTCGAGCAGCGTGTCGAGCTTGCGGGCGAGCACCGGAACGGCGCTGAAGAAATCCCGCGCCTGCTCCACGGTCATGTCCAGCACTTCATGAATGTTGCGGCCTTTGTACTGGATCTCCAGGGTTTCGCGGTTGTAGCGGTTCCCGTGGCAGACATCGCAGGCAACGTAGATATCCGGCAGGAAATGCATTTCCACCTTGATGACGCCGTCCCCCTGGCAGGCTTCGCAGCGGCCGCCCTTGACGTTGAACGAGAAGCGTCCGGCGCCGTAGCCACGCTCGCGCGCCAGCGGTACGCCGGCGAACAAATCGCGTATCGGCGTGAACAGGCCGGTGTACGTGGCCGGATTCGAGCGCGGCGTGCGACCGATCGGGCTCTGGTCCACGTTGACGACCTTGTCGAAGAAATCCAGTCCCTGAATGTCGTCGTGCGGCGCCGGTTCGGCAGTGCTGCCGTAAAGGTGCTGCGCCACTGCGTGGCAGAGCGTGTCGTTGATCAGCGTGGATTTGCCGGAACCCGAAACGCCCGTTATGCAGACGAACAGGCCGACTGGAAGATCGAGGTTCACGTTTTTCAGGTTGTTGCCGCGTGCTCCAAGCAGACGGAGCATTTGCTTCGCCTGGGGCTTGTGACGCAGCTGCGGCATCGCGATGTGACGACGCCCGGACAAATACTGTCCGGTGAGCGATTCTGGGCTGGCGGCGATTTGTGCGGGCGTTCCTTCCGCGACGATGCGGCCGCCATGTACGCCGGCGCCCGGACCCATGTCCACGACGTAGTCGGCATTCATCATCGCATCGGTGTCGTGTTCCACCACGATGACCGAATTGCCGAGGTCGCGCAGCTCCTTCAGCGTTTCAAGCAACCGATCATTGTCGCGCTGGTGCAGGCCGATCGAGGGTTCGTCCAGCACGTACATGACGCCGGTCAGTCCCGAGCCGATCTGCGAGGCGAGCCTGATGCGCTGCGCTTCACCGCCGGAGAGCGTGTCGGCCGAGCGGTCCAATGCCAGGTAGTCCAGCCCGACATTGACCAGGAATTGAAGCCGATTGGCGATTTCGTGCACGATCTTTTCCGCGATCGCGAGCTTCGCGCCCTCCAGCCTCATTTCGTGGAAGAACTGCAGCGCCAGTTTCAGCGGCAGGCAGCTGACTTCGTAGATTGCTTTGCCGGCGACGAATACATTACGTGCTTCGCGGCGCAGCCGGGTGCCCTTGCACTCGGGGCAAGGCTGGCTGGCGAGATATTTCGCCAGTTCTTCGCGTACCGCGGCTGAATCGGTTTCGCGATAGCGTCGCTCCAGATTGGGCAGAATGCCTTCGAAAGGATGCTCGCGCTGGTACTTGTTACCGCGCTCGCCGACGTAGAGAAAACGTACTTTTTCGCGGCCGGTTCCATTCAGAATCAGATCGCGCACGGTTTCCGGCAGTTTCTCGAAGGGGGTGTCGACGTCGAATCCATACTGCTGCGCGAGGCTGCCGATCATCTGGAAATAGAACTGGTTGCGCTTGTCCCAGCCCCTGACTGCGCCGGCCGCAAGCGACATATGCGGAAATGCCACCACGCGTTCTGGATCGAAGAAAGTGATCTGGCCGAGACCGTCGCAGCGCGGGCAGGCGCCCATCGGATTGTTGAACGAGAAAAGCCGCGGTTCCAGCTCTGGCAGTGAATAGCTGCAGATCGGGCAGGCAAAGCGCGCGGAAAACAGGTGTTCGTGCCCGCCATCCATTTCCACCGCCAGTGCGCGCCCATCGGCATGACGCAGCGCCGTTTCGAACGACTCGGCCAGACGTTGCTTAATGTTCGGGCGTACCTTCACCCGGTCGATGACGATCTCGACCGTGTGTTTTTTGGTCTTAGAGAGCTTCGGAACACCGTCGATGTCAACCACCTTCCCGTCGACACGCACGCGCACGAAGCCCTGCGCGCGCAGGTCCTCGAACAATTCCAGGTTCTCGCCCTTGCGTTCGACTACTAGCGGCGCAAGGATCATCAGGCGCGTGTCCTCGGGAAGCCGGAGCACATGGTCGACCATCTGCGACACGCTCTGCGCCGACAGGACCAGGTCGTGGTCCGGACAATGCGGCTCGCCTACGCGGGCGTAAAGCAGCCGAAGGTAGTCGTGGATTTCGGTGACCGTGCCTACGGTCGAGCGTGGATTGTGGCTGGTCGCTTTCTGTTCGATCGAGATGGCCGGCGACAATCCCTCGATCAGGTCGACATCCGGCTTTTCCATCAACTGCAGAAATTGTCGCGCGTAAGCAGACAGGGATTCGACGTAGCGGCGCTGGCCTTCCGCGTAGAGCGTATCGAAGGCGAGAGAAGACTTGCCGGAGCCGGACAGTCCGGTAATCACGATCAGCCGGTTGCGCGGCAGATCGAGATTGATGTTCTTCAGATTGTGCGTGCGCGCGCCGCGTACGCGGATGAAATCCATGCGGTGGATGAATATTTGATCAACCTGTTAATATACTGCACTTCAAAAGCAATTCCCAACCCGCTTTTCAGTTCCGTTCACGAATGTCTGCATCAGACCGCATGACGCCCCAGGAGTTGCGCGCGAGCTTTGGTCTCGCCGGCATTTTCGGGCTGCGCATGCTTGGCATGTTCATCATCCTGCCTGTGTTTGCGCTCTACGCAGCGAAGCTGCCGGGGGGAAGCAGCCACACCATGGTCGGTATTGCGCTCGGCGCTTACGGCCTGACCCAGGCCTGCCTGCAAGTGCCATTCGGCTGGCTTTCGGATCGCTGGGGGCGCAAACGCACGATCTACCTCGGCCTGATCATTTTCGCGTTCGGCAGCTTCGTTGCAGCGCTGGCGCACGACATAAACATGGTGATCCTGGGTCGCATAATTCAGGGAGCGGGTGCGATTTCCGCCGCCGTGATCGCGCTTGCGGCGGATCTGACGCGCGATGGTCAGCGCACCAAAGCCATGGCCATCATCGGCATGACCATCGGCGGCACGTTCGCGCTGTCCATGGCGGCCGGACCGGTGCTCGATCGCATAGTGAGTGTTCCGGGAATCTTCGCGCTGACCGGATTTCTGGCGATCGCGGCGTTGCTGGTTGTGCGGGTCATCGTCCCCGATCCCGTGCAGGCCGCCGTACCCAAGCCGCCGGTTCAGCAGGCATCATTGAAATCGGTGTTGCGCGACACGCAGTTGTTGCGGCTCAACTACGGCATATTCGCGTTGCACGGGATCCTGATGGCGCTTTTTGTGGTGGTGCCTTTCGCGCTGCAGGCGCACCTGCCCGCGGGCAGTCATTGGCGTGTGTATCTGCCGGTCATGCTCGGCGCGATTGTGCTGATGTTGCCGCCGATGCTGCTCGCCGAACGCAGGGGACTGCAGAAACCGGTATTCGTCGGTGCGGTGACCGTGTTGATCAGCGCGCTCGCGCTGTTGATGATCTCGGATAGAGGGCTGCCCGCGCTGGTGGTCGGCCTGCTGGTGTTCTTCGCTGCCTTCAATCTGCTCGAAGCCACACTGCCCTCCATGATCTCGAAGCGGGCACCGGCCAGCGCCAAGGGAACCGCCATCGGCGTTTATAGCTCCGTGCAATTCATCGGTACTTTCGTGGGTGCGGCGAGCGGTGGCTGGTTGTCGCAACACTACGGCACCCCGGCAGTATTCGGTTTCTGCGGCATGCTGGCGATCGTCTGGCTGCTGCTGGTTTTCGGCATGCGCATCCCGCGCAGCCTCGAGACGCGCCGATATCAGCTACCCAGGTCTGACTCGCAAACCACCTCGGGGCTGGTGCGCAGCCTGTCCGGTCTGCCGGGTGTGCGCGAGGTGAACCTGAGCGGCGAGGGCGTGGCGTATCTGAAAGTGGACAGTAAGGGTTTCGACGAACAGAATGTCATCAAACTACTGGCACGGGAGATTTGAGCGATGGCCTCGGTAAATAAAGTGATCCTGATCGGTAACCTGGGGAAAGACCCGGAGGTGCGCTATCTGCCCAGCGGCGACGCGGTGGCCAATATCAGCATCGCCACCACGGAAACGTGGAAGGACAAGGGCGGCGAGAAGCAGGAAAAGACGGAATGGCACCGGGTGTCGATGTTCAGCAAACTCGCGGAGATCGCCGGCGAATACCTGAAGAAGGGATCGCAGGTCTACATCGAAGGGCGACTGGAGACCCGCAAGTGGACCGACAAGGAGGGCCACGAGCGCTACACGACGGAAATACGCGCCGACCGCATGCAGATGCTCGGCTCGCGCTCGGGCGGATCAGAGCGCATGGCGCCGCCGGATGACGACGCCCCCTCCCGTTCCACCGCTGCCCCCGCGAAAAAAGCCGCAGGGGCCGGGAAGGGCAGCGGTTTCGACGACCTCGAGGACGACATTCCGTTCTGATTGCGCCGCAAGCTCGGATGCGGTCGCGCACGCCCATGCTGACTGCGTCGCCCGATATCGCCGGCCGCGATTCCCCGTGCGAATTCTGGTCTGCGGAACGGGTCGAAGTCCTTCATGATTCCGGCGACGTCCGCATGTGGAGAATGGCCGGAATTTCCGCGAAAATGACGACTTGTCAGGACCGTCCTGAACGCGTTTGGATGGTCCGGAAATGCCCACAAAGAGATTAATGCCATGACCCTGTCCAGCGTTGCGCTCGACGACAAATACACGTTGCAGTCGGGACGTGTTTTCATCACCGGCACCCAGGTACTCGTGCGGTTGCCGATCATGCAGCACCTGCGCGACCGCGCCTCCGGCATCACCTCCGGTTGTTACATCTCGGGTTACCGCGGATCACCGCTCGGCGGTTTCGACCAGCAGCTCTGGGCCGCCGGCAAACATCTCACGGCGCATAACATCGTATTCCAGCCCGGTGTCAACGAAGATCTGGCGGCGACGGCCTGTTGGGGCACGCAGCAGGCGCATTTCGACGGCGACAACAAGTACGACGGCGTCTACGCCATCTGGTACGGCAAGGGTCCCGGGGTGGATCGCACCGGCGACGCCTTCCGCCACGGCAACCTGGCCGGTTCCGCACCCCTCGGTGGCGTGCTTTGCCTGATGGGCGACGACCATACCTGCGAATCTTCAACGACCGCGCACCAGAGCGAGTTTGCAATGGTGGATGCGATGATGCCGATCCTGAATCCCGCCGGCGTGCAGGAACTGCTGGATTACGGCCTCTATGGCTGGGCGCTGTCGCGCTACTCGGGTTGCTGGGTGGGTCTGAAATGCATGAAAGACACGATCGACGCGAGCGCTTCGGTCAACGTCGATCCGGAACGCGTGCGCATCTTGGTGCCCACCGATTTCAAAATGCCGGAAGGCGGGCTGAACATCCGCTGGCCCGACGCGCCGCTCGATCAGGAAGCGCGACTGCATACGTACAAGCTGGAGGCCGCAAAGGCGTTTGCCCTGGCAAACAGGCTCGACCAGGTCGTTATGGATTCGCCGGATGCGAAGCTGGGCATCGCAACGTGCGGCAAGTCCCATATGGATGTGCGCCAGGCGTTGCAGTATCTCGGCATCGACGACGCTGAAGCGGCAAGGCTTGGGCTTCGCATCTACAAGATCGGCATGACGTGGCCGCTCGAGCCGAGCGGCGCGTCGAAATTCGCCGAAGGCCTCGAGAAAATCATCGTCGTGGAGGAAAAGCGCGGACTGATCGAGCCGCAGCTGAAGGAAGTCCTCTACGGCAAGGCGGATGCACCGGAAATCATCGGCAAGTGCGATGAAGTCGGGAAAATCCTGTTTCGCTCCAACGCCGCGCTCGATCCCAATGAGATCGCGGTTGCGATCGGACGCCGGTTGCTTGCGCGCGTGAGCGACGCGCAACTGGCTGCGTGTGTGGCCGAGCAGGAACGTCTGGAAGCGCGGGTGACGGATAAGCCGGCGATGGATCGAACACCCTATTTCTGTTCCGGCTGTCCGCACAATACCGGCACCCGGGTGCCGGAGGGTTCGCGCGCGCTGGCCGGCATCGGCTGTCACTTCATGGCGCAATGGATGGACCGCAGCACCGCCGGATATACGCAAATGGGCGGTGAGGGCGCCAGTTGGGTCGGCGAAGCGCCATTCGTCAACACGTCGCACATGTTCCAGAACATCGGCGATGGGACCTATTACCATTCCGGATTGCTGGCGGTGCGCGCTGCAGCCGCGTCGGGTGTGAATGTCACCTACAAGATCCTCTACAACGATGCGGTCGCGATGACCGGCGGCCAGCCTGTCGACGGTCCGCTCACGGTGCCGCAGATCACGCTGCAGGTCTACGCGGAAGGTGCGAAGAAGATCGCGGTGGTCACCGACGAGCCGGAAAAATATCGGTCCACCGTCGAGTGGGCGCCTGGCGTGACCATCCATCATCGCGACGACTACGACCAGGTGCAGCGCGAATTCCGCGAAATACCCGGCTTGTCGGTCATCATCTACGACCAGACCTGCGCTGCGGAAAAGCGCCGCCGGCGCAAGCGCAATCAGTATCCCGATCCGGCCAAGCGCGCATTCATCAACGATCTCGTATGCGAAGGTTGCGGCGACTGCGGGGTCAAGTCGAACTGCGTATCCGTATTGCCGCTGGAAACCGAGTTCGGCCGCAAGCGCATGATCGACCAGTCGGCCTGCAACAAGGATTTCTCCTGCGTGAAGGGCTTCTGCCCAAGCTTTGTCACCGTGCACGGCGGTGGCGTTCGTAAAGGCACGAGCTCGCCCGCCGGACAGAACGTCGAAGCGTTGTTCGCCGCAGTGCCCGAACCGCAGATGTCGAAGCTCGATCAGCCCTACGGCATCATGGTCACCGGCGTCGGCGGTACCGGCGTGGTGACCATCGGCGCGATCGTCGGCATGGCGGCGCATCTGGAGAACAAGGGTTTCGGCGCCCTCGACATGGCCGGCCTGGCGCAGAAGGGCGGCGCGGTGTGGAGCCATCTGCAGATCGCAGCGAAGCCGGGAGACATCAGAACGGTGCGTCTCGGCTCGGGCGGGGCGAAGCTGGTGCTGGGCTGCGATTTCGTGGTCTCGGCCAGCCAGAAAACCATGGACACGACGCGGGAAGGCACGCGCATGGTCGTGAACACGCACCAGCAGATGACCGGAGAGTTCACCCGCAACGCGAACATTCAATTTCCCGGGCAGTCGCTCAAGCGGACCATCACGAAAGGCGTGGGCGAGGGCAATGCCGAGTTCGTGGATGCGACGCGCATTGCCACCGCGCTGATGGGCGATTCGATCGCGACCAATCTGTTCATGCTTGGTTACGCCTTCCAAAAGGGTCTGGTGCCGGTTTCTTCCGCAGCCATCAACAAGGCGATCGAGCTGAACGGCGCTGCGGTGAAAATGAATCAGACTGCGTTCCTGTGGGGTCGCCGTGCCGTGATCGATCTCGCCGCGATAGAGCGGCTCATCGCGCCGAAAGCGGATGTTGCGCCGACGATGGAAATTTCCCGGACCCTCGAAGAAACCGTGGCGCGCCGCGTGGAGTTCCTGACCGGCTATCAGAATGCGGCGTACGCCGAAAAATACCGGAACCTGGTCGAACGGGTGAAGCAGGCGGAGTCGTCACTGACGAAGGGGCTTACCGGATTTTCCGAAGCGGTCGCGCGCTATTACTTCAAGCTGCTCGCCTACAAGGACGAGTACGAAGTTGCGCGGCTGTACGCCGATCCGGCCTTCATGCAGAAGATCAAATCCCAGTTCGAAGGCGACTACAGCCTTCACTTCCATCTGGCGCCGCCGCTGCTGGCCAAGCGCGATCCGGGTACGGGTGAACTGCGCAAGGCGGAGTACGGCGCCTGGGTATTCACCGCGTTCAGGCTGCTGGCGAAGTTGCGCGGTTTGCGTGGCACCGCATTCGACATTTTCAGTTATACGCAGGAGCGGCGCATGGAACGCCAGTTGATCGGCGAGTACGAAGCGACGATCGAGGAACTCATCGGCAAACTGAGCAGCGACAACCACGCGCTCGCGGTGAAAATCGCTTCGATTCCGGAAGAGATCCGCGGTTACGGCCACATCAAGGAACGCAACCTCGGTATTGCGAAAGCGAAGCAGGCGGACCTGCTAACGGCATTCCGATCTCCGGAGGCAGTTCGGTCCGCGGCGTAGCGTTCGGAGGCCTTCAGGTCTCCGGTGAGCAATCATCTGCCTGTAACAAAGCTGCATTAAGCTTGGGCCGACGCACTCATTGCGAAGGCCCACGCTGAAGCCGACCGACTACCTCGTCCAGACCGCTCTCATGCGCGCCGGTGATGACATATCCGGGAGCGCGGATTTGCTTTCGGCTCCCTGCGTCGTGCGCTCGATCTTCCTGTCGGACATTCATCTCGGTACGCGCGCCTGCTATCCTTTCTGCGCCATTACGAATCCCAGCATCTCTATCTCGTGGGCGATATCGTGGATTTCTGGGCGATGAGCCGGGGCATCCACTGGTCGCGGCAGCAGAACACGGTCATTCAGAAGGTGCTCAAACGAGCACGCCACGGCACCAGGGTGATATTCGTACCCGGCAATCATGACGAGGTTCTGCGGGAGTATGTCGGCACATCCTTCGGCGACATCGAGTGCGGAGACTGGGTAGACAGTTGCACGGCGATCGTCGAGCACCACGACGGCCGCATGGAACTCATTCAATGGCTTGCCGAGCCGGTCGCCGACGTTGCAATGCCAAACCCCTGCAGATCAACGGCTTTCCATTTCAGGTTGCGCCCGCCCGACAAGCGAGTAAGGTTTGCGAAAGCGCTCCGGCATCTGGAGGAGGGCATGGCGTCCAACCCATTGCAAATGTCCGCCAAAAGGCTAAGCCGAGCGGCAGCCGAGTCGGTGGAGAGCGGGGAGCATGTGCGCGATCGCGTGCGCGATCTGACTCTGCGCGCGTTTCATGCGAAGCAGCTCGACTACGAAGGCATGAAGGAAGTCATCGAAGCGATGACCGTCGGCATCAGCCATGGTGCGCAAGCGCGCTCGATCCATATGAAACAAGCGGTGGCGGAAGCGCTGTCCGGACTGGATCAGGCGTTGATGCAATCCGCAGAGGCTTCCCGCCGTGCGCTTGAGGAACTCACCGGCCGAGGCAGGGAACTGAGCGATCGCGAACTCAAGCTGGCGGTCGAGCAGATGAAAAAACTGGAAAGCGATTTCATCGCGATGGTGAACAAGGTGGCGGAGTCAGCGGCGGAGACAGTGGCACCGGAATTCCGCAGTTTCGTGGTGCACGCCCAGCGTGTGGGAACGGAAACCGGCAGCGTCGTGGCGCAGACTATGCTGGAGTTTTCAAACACCATTGCGGCGCAGATGCTGGATGCGCAAGCCGCGGGAATTGAGGCGGCTGTGGAACTCAACAAGCGCTTTGTACAGGTCGCCAGCAGATTCCTGCAATCGCTTTCACAATCGTTGCGCGATGGTGGCCTACCTGAACGCGATAACGATAGCTGACAGCCGCAGTCGTATCGTCAGCGCTCAAGCGAAAGCAGGCGTGATGGCGTCCAGATGATCGGTCACCAGCGCATCCACACCCCATTCCAGCATATCGAGCGCCGTTTCCGAATCGTTGACCGTATAAGTCAGTACGCCGCGACCGGAGTCATGCACGGCCTTGATCAGCGCCGGATGGAGGTGCCGATGACTGATGTGCAGGGCAACGCACTGCAGCCGTTCGAGTTGAGCTTGCCAGTTTGGCGGTATCTCTGCGACCAATAGCGCACGCGGCAGATCCGGCGACTCGACTGCGGCCGCTTCCAGCGCCAGCGCGGAGAACGACGACAGTAGCGGCAGGGGTTGTGAGCCGGTCCAGAGCAGTTTTGTCATGCGCGCTACCGCTTCCCCTGTCTCTCGTTCCCGTCCGGGGCTGGGCTTGATTTCGATATTGGCCCAGACCCCCGCCTCGCGGCACAAAGCAGAGGCAGCCGCGAAACTGGGTACGGGTTCGCCGCTGAATTCGTTACCGAACCAGCCGCCTGCGTCGAGCCTTGCGATTTCCCTATAACTGGCTTGAGCCACCGCACCCGAGCCGTTGGTCGTACGCTCCAGAGTATCGTCGTGCATCAGCACCGGAACGCCGTCCGCGGTTAGTTTGACGTCGAATTCGACGCCGACGAAGCCCAGGTTGCGGGCCAGGCGAATGCCCGCCAGGGTGTTTTCGGGTGCGAGCAGGCCTCCGCCGCGATGGGCAACGATGCGTGGATAGGGCCAGAGCGGTCGCGGGACATTCATGCGTGCATCGTCGGAAAAGGAGATCGATGCCTGGATTATAACGGCCGGTATGGGGTATCGAGCGGACGTTGAGGCGCGCTGCATTGGCCCTATGTAAGCGTGGGGAGCGGCTCGATACGGTATAATTTCCCTTGTTTTTGCGAGGGATAACATGCCCATTTACGAATACAAGTGCACCAGTTGCGGACACAAGAAGGAACTCCTGCAGAAGTTGTCGGATGCGCCGTTGAGGGAATGTCCTGCTTGCGGGAAGTCCACGTTGAGCAAGCTCATCAGTGCAGCGGGCTTTCAATTGAAGGGCAGCGGCTGGTATGCGACCGATTTCAAGGGCGGATCGAAATCCGCCAAGCCAGACAAGGAAAAAGAAGACGGCCAAGCCAAGGGCGAAAGCAAGAGCGAGAGCAAGGCTTCGGACGACAACAAGGCCAAGGGCGACAACAAGCCCAAGGAAGAAGTGAAGTCCGATGTGCCTGCCAGCAGTGCGGGAGCAAGTCCCGCGGGCCAGTAATGCGGTTCGTGGACCGCACAGGACACGAGTGCCGCTTCAACACGCCTCGTGAGGATTCGGGCGGGCCGCGCACCACCCTGCGTCGGGACGGGAAGTTTCAGGGTTTCAATTGAAAAAATATCTCATCACGGGATTGTTGATCTGGGTCCCACTGGTCATCACGGCCTGGGTACTGAGTTTCCTGGTCGGTACGCTGGACCAGACACTGCTGCTGCTGCCCGACGACTGGCAGCCGCGTGCGTGGCTGGGCTTCAACATTCCGGGATTGGGCGTGCTGTTGACGCTGGTCGTGGTACTCCTGACAGGCATGTTTGGCGCCAATATCATCGGCCAGCGCCTAGTGAAGGTCTGGGAAGCTTTGTTGAACCGGATTCCGGTCGTCAAGTCGCTTTATTCCAGCGTCAAGCAGGTTTCCGATACATTGTTCTCCTCTTCCGGCCAGGCCTTCCGCAAGGCGCTGCTGGTGCAATACCCGCGTCAGGGATCGTGGACCATCGCCTTCCTGACCGGGCAGCCGGGCGGGGACGTAGCCAATTATCTGACCGGTGAATATGTCAGCGTCTATGTTCCCACCACGCCGAATCCGACGTCCGGATTTTTTCTGATGATGCCGAAAGCCGACGTGATCGAGCTCGACATGAACGTGGACGAGGCATTGAAGTACATCATCTCGATGGGTGTGGTGCCTCCGGAAAACCGATCCGCCGACGTTCATCGGCCGTAGTCTGCGCGCTGCGCCACGATGGCGCTTCTTCTCAACAATAAACGTCATCCTCGATTTTCAAGTCTATGCGCACCGAATACAGCGGCCTTGTTTCCTCTCGCCACCTCGACCGGACCGTCACCCTTTACGGATGGGTGCATCGTCGCCGCGATCATGGCGGCGTGATTTTCATCGACCTGCGCGATCGCGAAGGCCTGGTCCAGGTGGTGTGCGATCCCGACAACGCCGCCACGTTCACTACCGCAGAAAAGATCCGCAACGAATTCGTCGTGAAAGTCATCGGGCTGGTGCGTGGCCGTCCCGCCGGCACGGTGAACCCGAACCTGGTGTCTGGCGAGATCGAGGTGCTGGCCCGTTCGATCGAAATCCTGAACACGTCGGTCACCCCGCCGTTCCAGATGGACGACGAGAATCTCTCTGAAATGGTGCGACTGGAATACCGCTATCTCGACCTGCGCCGGCCGCAAATGCAGAAGAACCTGCGGCTGCGCTACAAAGTGGCGATGGCGGTGCGGCGTTTTCTCGATGCGCAGGGTTTCATCGACATCGAGACGCCGATGCTCACCAAGTCCACGCCCGAAGGCGCACGCGACTATCTCGTGCCCAGCCGGGTGCATTCCGGTGAGTTCTTCGCGCTGCCGCAGTCGCCGCAGCTGTTCAAGCAGTTGCTGATGGTTGCCGGATTCGACCGCTATTACCAGATCACGAAATGTTTCCGCGACGAAGATCTGCGCGCCGACCGCCAGCCGGAATTCACGCAGATCGACATCGAAACGTCTTTTCTCGGCGTGGCCGAGATCACGGCGCTGATGGAGGCGATGATCCGCGGCCTGTTCAAGGAAGTGCTGCAGATCGATCTGCCGGATCCGTTTCCGCGCATCACGTTTGCCGAAGCGATGCTCAAGTATGGATCGGACAAACCGGACCTGCGCGTGCCGCTGCAGCTCACAGAACTCACCGACGTCATGAAGACGGTGGACTTCAAGGTGTTTTCAGCTGCGGCCAATGCGCCGAACGGTCGGGTGGCCGGCCTGCTGATTCCCGGTGGCGGCACGCTCACTCGCGGCGAGATCGACAGCTATACCGAATTTGTGGGCATTTACGGCGCCAAGGGCCTTGCTTACATCAAGATCAACGAAGCAGCCAGAGGGCGCGAGGGCCTGCAGTCGCCTATCGTCAAGAACCTGTCGGACGAAGCGCTCAAGAAGATCGTCGAGCGTTCGAGCGCCAAGGACGGCGACCTGATTTTCTTCGGCGCGGACAAGGCCAAGGTGGTCAACGATGCGCTGGGCGCGCTGCGCGAGAAGATCGGACACGAGAAAGGCCATGCCGAAAAGGCCTGGCGGCCGCTTTGGGTGGTCGACTTTCCCATGTTCGACTGGAACGAGGAAGAGAAGCGCTGGGACGCGCTGCATCACCCCTTCACCAGTCCGGTAGATGGCCACGAGACCTACCTCGACAGCGATCCCGGCAAGGCGCTGGCCAAGGCCTACGACATGGTGCTCAATGGCTGGGAAATCGGCGGCGGTTCGGTGCGTATTCATCGCCAGGACATCCAGTCCAAGGTGTTCGGTGCGCTGAACATCGGACCGGAAGAGGCAAAACAGAAATTCGGTTTCCTGCTCGACGCGCTCCAGTTCGGAGCGCCGCCGCACGGCGGTCTGGCCTTCGGCCTTGACCGTATCGTAACCATGATGGCCGGTGCCGATTCGATACGCGATGTGATCGCCTTCCCGAAGACCCAGCGCGCGCAGGATCTGATGTGCAAGGCGCCCAGTCCGGTGGACGAGAAGCAGTTGCGCGAACTGCACATCCGTTTGCGCAACGTCGAACAACCGAAGGCCGGCTAGCGGCGCGCAAGCCGTTTGCGGATTGAATTGAAGTACAAGATCCCGATCTCCGTGCTGGTGGTGATTCACACGCCCGACTTGCAGGTGCTGCTGATCGAACGCGCGGATCGCCCCGGATTCTGGCAGTCGGTTACCGGCAGTCAGGACGAAGGCGAGACCTTGCGCCAGACCGCGGTCCGGGAGGTCGTGGAGGAGACAGGGCTCGATGCGCGCGCCGGCATGCTCGCCGACTGGAACATGCAGAACGAGTTCGAGATCTATCCGGAATGGCGCTGGCGCTACGCACCCGGCGTTACGCGCAATACCGAGCACGTGTTCGGATTGTGCGTACCGGAGCCGGTCCCGGTCAGGTTGTCACCGCGCGAGCATCTTGCTTACGTCTGGATGCCGCACGACCGAGCCGCCGAGAAGGTTTTTTCTTGGAGCAACGCCAAAGTGCTGCGCGCGCTGCCGGAATTTGCGCGCACCGCGGCCTGATGCAACATTTGGCGCTCCGGCTTGTCACAGTATGGTAAGGTTTTTGTGCGCTGATTTCAGCCAATGGGGAGCATGACGATATGTCCGCAACTGCGATTGCTTTCGACCGCTACAGTCAGCTACAGGATGACGACTGCGAGGCGCGCATTCTCGCGGCGAAGAAGAAACTCGGTAGCCGCGTGGTCATTCTCGGACACCACTACCAGCGCGCAGACGTCTACAAGCACGCCGATCTGACCGGCGACTCGCTCAGGCTGTCCAAACTCTCGGGGAATACGGACGCAGAGTACGTCGTGTTTTGCGGTGTGCACTTCATGGCCGAAGTCGCCGACATTCTGGGCAAGCCGGGCCAGGCCGTCGTTCTTCCCGACATGGCGGCGGGTTGTTCGATGGCCGACATGGCCAGCCTGCCGAAAGTCGAACGCGCATGGCGTGAGCTGTCCGAAGTGCTCGATCCGGATCAGAAAGTCACGCCGGTGACTTACATCAATTCTGCCGCCGATCTCAAGGCGTTCTGCGGTGAACACGGCGGTATCGTCTGCACATCGTCCAATGCCGGCAAGATCCTCGACTGGTCGTTCGCGCGCCGCGAGAAAGTGCTGTTCTTCCCGGACCAGCATCTGGGCCGCTGGAGCGGGCACCAGATGGGCATTGGCCTGGAGCAGATGCAGGTATGGGATCCCGATGAGCCGATGGGTGGCCTGACGGCGGAGCAGATCAGAGACGCCAAGATACTGTTGTGGAAGGGGCATTGTTCGGTGCACCAGATGTTCCAGCCCCAGCACATTCTGAAGTTCCGCAACCAGCACCCGGACGGAATCGTGATTTCACACCCGGAGTGCAAGTTCGAAGTGTGCAAGCTTTCGGACCACGTCGGGTCGACAGAAACCATCATCAAGACCATAGCCGCAGCGCCGGCGAACACCCGCTGGCTGGTCGGCACCGAGCTGAACCTGGTCAATCGGATCGCCGAGGAATTCAAGCCGCAGGGCAAGCAGATTCAGTTCATGGCGCCGCTTGTGTGCATGTGTTCCACCATGGCCCGCATCGACCCGCAGCACCTCGCTTGGACGCTCGAGAATCTGGCGCAAGGCAAGGTCGTCAACCGGATCAAGGTCCCGCAGCGCGACGCGGATCAGGCGCGCGTTGCGCTGGAACGCATGCTCGCGGTGTCCTGACGGAGACGGCCGGATATTGCCGGCAGCGAGTTGGCCTCAACTGACCGCCGCCGGACGCTGTTTCTCGCACTCTGCCTGTTGCTGCTGGTATTGCCGGCAACGGGGCAAACCGCAGACATCAGCGTTCAGACCACGCGTCACGGCGACAGCTTCGAAGTCGAGGCCGTTGCCGAGATCGAAGCCGATGTGGCCGATGCATGGAAAGTACTCACCGACTACGACCGGCTCGCGGAATTCGTTCCTGGCATGCGGGAAAGCCGGGTGGTATCGCGCGACGGTTCCAACGTCGTGGTCGATCAGCGCGGCGAAGCCAGCCTGCTGTTCTTTACCTTCCCGATGCGCGTCCGACTGGCAATCGAGGAATATCCCCATGACCGGATCGTATCGAACGCGATCTCCGGCAACTTCAAGGAACTGTATGGCGTTTATCATCTGGAAGCCCGGGGCGCCAGGCTGCGATTGCGTTATGAGGGCAAATTCACGCCGGATTTTGGCGTCCCACCCTTGATTGGCACGCTGTTGGTGCGAAGCACGGTGGAACGACGCTTCAGCGCGATGGTTCGCGAAATCGAGAAAACGCGGCGGCACGATCCCGCGCCGGCCGGCAAGTAAGGCGGCGGTTGGGCACTGCTGTAACATGAAATTTCTTCGTGTGGGGATGGCTCTCGGCGAAACAAGAGACAAAAAAATGGAAAAACTCCAGGTCGTTACCTACAACATCCACAAAGGGTTCTCGCAGTTCAAACGGCGCATGTCCGTCCATGACCTGCGGGAGAGGCTGCGCGGCATCGGAGCCGACGTGGTCTTCCTGCAGGAAGTGCAGGGTCTGCACCAGAAGCATTCCGAGCGCCATCACAACTGGCCGGCGGCGCCGCAATATGAATTCCTGGCCGATGCCATCTGGAACGATTTTGCCTACGGAAAGAACGCAATCTACGATGGCGGGCATCATGGTAACGCCATCCTCAGCAAGTATCCGATCGCCCGATGGGACAATGAAGACATATCCATGCACGACAGCGAACGCCGCGGATTGCTGCATTGTGAAATCGCGGTGCCGGGTTGGCCGCATACGCTCCATTGCATCAATGTGCACCTGGGACTGCTTGGCCATTGGCGAAGGAAGCAGATCACACTGATGAAGGATCGCATCGAGAAGCTGGTGCCGGCCAATGCCCCGTTGGTCATCGCCGGTGATTTCAACGATTGGCGCCGGCATGCCAGTGACGCGCTCGTGGAATCGTTGAACGTTTCCGAGGTGTTCGAGACCACCTCTGGTCGTCCCGCCCGCAGTTACCCGGCCATTCTCCCGGTGCTGCATCTCGACCGCATTTATGTTCGAGGATTTTCGATCGAACTGGCTCGCGCCCATCACGGCCGCGCCTGGTCAAGGGTGTCCGACCACATCGCGCTGTCGGCGCGACTCATCAGGAAGGTATGAGGTTTCGCGACGGCAACAGCCTCGATCTGCTGAGCAACGGCGAACAATATTTTCCGGCACTCGAACGCGAAATCGACGCGGCGGCAAGCGAAATCTATCTCGAGACTTACATATTCGAAGCGGATGCGACGGGCGACAGGATTGCGCAGGCGCTCATTCGCGCCGCACTTCGCGGCGTGGCGGTTTGCCTGCTGGTCGACGGGTTCGGTTCCCGCCTGTTTGCGCAAAACCTGCAACCCCGGTTGCTGGAAGCGGGCGTGCAATCGCTGGTGTTTCGTCCCGAGAGTTCGTTGTTCAAATTCAGGCGCACGCGATTGCGGCGTCTGCACCGCAAACTTGTGGTGATCGATGGGAAGGTCGGATTCTGCGGCGGCATCAACGTCATCGACGATGTTCATGCCGGAGGGCCGGTTCATCCGCGTTTCGACTACGCGGTGCGCGTGCAGGGTCCGCTGCTGGCGGACATGCACGCAGCGGTGCGCGCCGTGTGGATGCGTGCGGCCTGGACCAATATGCGCCGGCGCTGGGCTCCGCCGATCGGTCCGCGGCCGGACGCGCCGCCGGCCGGCGACCGGCGGGCGGCCTTTCTGGCGCGCGACAATTTCCGGCATCGCCACGATATCGAACGAGCCTACCTCGCGGCGATCAGAAGTGCGAAATTCGAAGTGGTGATCGCCAATGCCTACTTCCTGCCGGGCAAGCGTTTTCGCCGCGCATTGCTCGCAGCGACACATCGTGGAGTGCGCGTGGTCCTGCTATTGCAGGGACGCGTTGAGTATCTTCTGGTGCACTATGCTACGCGCGCCCTCTATCATCAGTTGCTCGACGCCGGAGTGGAGATTCACGAGTATCAGCGCAGTTTCCTGCATGCGAAGGTCGCGGTCATCGATGGACGCTGGGCGACGGTCGGGTCGTCCAACATCGATCCGGTCAGCCTGTTGCTGGCGCGTGAAGCCAACGTCGTGGTGGAAAACCAAGCCTTCGCGAGCGATCTGCGCGACAGCTTGCAGTCAGCCATCGCGTCCGGTGCGAAGCCGGTTGCGCGAGAGTACGCGGTGAAGATGGGCGTGGTGACGCGTCTGATGACGTGGATCGCTTATGGCCTGTTGCGCATTCTCACCGGCATTTCGAGTTACGGACGGGCACGCGATTTCCTTTGAATGCGACTATCGCGGTTTACAATTTTTAACAATATCGCAGGCGCAGGCGGGCAATAATCTTCGTGCAGACCAAGGATCGGACTTCATGGGTTCGGTCCCCTGCAGTTCCTAGCCATGTTCTTACGCATTTTGCGTACGGGCGCAGCCCATGCGCCCGTTTTCTTTTCCGGCTTCAGGCGGCGAACAGAAAACCGTCTAGGCGGCGCACTGCACCACCGCGTTCCAGATCGCCGACGATCAGATCCGCAAGTGCTGTCCGATCCAGGTTCAGATACTGCCGGTTGAAATCCGCGTAGAGCGGCACCGAATCCAGGTAGTCCGCAAGATCATCGACTGGCAAGCGGCGGCGATCCATCAGCGAAAATACGAACATGACTTTGAGCACGTGGCGAACCATGCGCAATTCGTCCTGTTCGAAAGCCGCCAGACGCTGCGAGCTGCGCGCCAGCGCCGCGCCCACATTGGTGAACGGCTGTCCATGACCCGGGATCACGGTGCGCACCGGCAGGCGTGCGATGTTTTCCAGGGTCGCGCGCGTCGCCGCCAATCGCGCAGTCCGATCGGGTCCGGGCAGTAATATTCCGAAGCCATTCTCCCAAAGCGCATCGCCGGAAATCAGCACACCGGCCTCTTCACAGAAAAACATCAGCGCCGCCATGTCGTGACCGGGCGCGGCGATCGCACGCCAATGCAAGTCTCCCCAGTCGAATTCGTCGCCCGGGGCGACGGTGTCGTCGAAGGAAAAACGTTCGCAACGCTGGTCGGCGTAGGACAGCCACAAGGCATGTTCATCCCAGGCATCGATCAGGGGTGCTTCATCCCGCGGAATGCTGACTCGGCAACGATGCGCACCGCGTACCGCTGCGTTGCCGCCCATGTGGTCGGAATGACAATGGGTATTGACCAGCCAGTCCAGGGGTCTGCCAGCCAGGATCTCGGAAACTTTGGACAGCGTATGCGCCGCATCGCGGCCGTAGCCGCTGTCGATCAGCACCGCGCGCTGGCGGCCGATCAGCACGATGTGATTGGCGTTCAGCCAGTCGCGGACGATGACGCGGATGGAAGACGGCAGCATCGTGAATGCGTTTTCTACTGCTTCGCAGGCGCGGGCGATGATTGCGGTGGGGGTGGCTGCACCGGCACGGGAGATAGCGGGGCCGGTTCCTCGATGATCTTGACGCCGGTGATGTAGTGGCCGGTTTCGCCGAAGCAGCTCGACGGCACGCCGATATGCTCTTCGTAGTCTAGAGAGACGCGGCGCCCTATGGAGCGGTTGATCTGTTCCGCAGTCGCTTCATTGCGCACGCTGAAGAAAAACTTTTCCGCCACCGTTCCTGGCATGGTCACCAGCGCGAGTTCGCCTTCCCAGGTCTTGCAGATCCAGCCTTTCTTCGACAATTTCTGCACGTAGCCTGCGCGCTCGCCGACCGAATAGCTCCAGCTCAGCACCAACCAAGTGTACGCGGCGAACAACAAGACGAAGACGACCAGCAAACCGAACAACCAGCGAGCAACGGCAGCCATGATCGAGTATTCACTCCCGGCATGCGAATTAGAGGCGGATTTGAGCCGGCAGAACCACGCAAGCAGTGCAGCCGCGGTGCCGCGCCACAGGCGAATCAATATACAGTATCAATGGGTAGAGTTTGAACTGTCCATGCCGCATACTGTCATGTCAACAAAAATCCCGGCCGTATTACATTTCCCATATCGAAGCCGCTTCGGTTTCGGCATTTCCCTGACTTGAACAAACCTGCTCCCGCTCCGCGGTCTCCTGAAGCTGCCGTCTGGCGTCGTAACGACTGGCAAACCATACGCACTTTGCTGCCCTTCCTCATGGAATTCAAAGGGCGGGTGGCAGCGGCATTGCTTTGCCTTACGGCCGCGAAGCTGGCCAATGTGGGTGTGCCGCTGGTCATGAAGGAAATCATCGACTCGATGGATGCGAAGCAGGCTGTGCTGGTGCTGCCGTTCGCGTTTCTGGCTATCTACGGCTTGTTGCGGCTTTCCACGACGCTGTTCGCCGAATTGCGCGACATCGTATTCGTGCGCGTGGCGAAGCGCGCCATCCGCCGTGTCGCGCTGCAGGTGTTCCGGCACCTGCACAGCCTGAGCCTGCGTTTCCATCTCGAACGCCAGACCGGCGGGGTGTCTCGCGACATCGAACGCGGCACGCGCGGGATCTCGACGCTGCTGAGCTACATGCTGTTTTCGATCATCCCGGTAATCATCGAATTCAGTCTGGTCGCGTTCGTTCTGCTTGCCAAATTCGACTGGCGCTTCATGGCGATCACCATAGCCGCGGTCGTGATCTACCTGGGCTTCACCATCTCGGTAACCGAGTGGCGCATGGACATCCGCCGGCGCGCCAATGAACTCGATGCCAAGGCCAACACCCGCGCGATCGACAGTCTGCTGAACTACGAGACGGTGAAGTACTTCAACAACGAGGAATTCGAGGCGCGCCGCTACGACGAAAGCCTGCAGAAATACGAATCCGCAGACGTAAAGAACGAGGCCTCGCTCGGCGCGCTCAACATCGGCCAGAGCCTGGTTATCGCCATCGCAGTCACGGCGCTGATGATTTTGGCGGCACAGGGCGTGGTGGGCCAGAAGCTGACGCTCGGCGATCTGGTGCTGGTCAACGGCCTGCTGATCCAGCTGTACATTCCGCTCAATTTTCTGGGCATGGTGTACCGGGAAATCAAGCAGTCGCTGGTCGACATGGACAAGATGTTCCGGCTGCTTTCGGAGAACCGCGAAGTGCAGGATTCCGCGCATGCGACCGATCTCGCGCCTGATCTGCCGACCGTGAGATTCGAGAAGGTGGATTTCAGTTACGAGCCGCGCCGGACGATTCTGCACGGAGTCAGCTTCGAGATTCCCGCCGGGCACACGGTTGCCGTGGTGGGTGCGAGCGGATCGGGCAAATCCACCCTGGCGCGACTGTTGTTTCGTTTCTACGACGTGAGCGGCGGGCGGATTACGATCAACGGCATCGAAATCCGGGACGTGACGCAGAGGAGCCTGCGCGCGGTGATCGGGATCGTTCCGCAGGACACCGTGCTGTTCAACGATACGATCTACTACAATATCGCCTACGGCGATCCGCTGGCGACGCGCGATCAGGTCATGGATGCAGCGCGTTCAGCGCATATTCATGATTTGATCGAATCCCTGCCCGACAATTACGAGACCATGGTGGGCGAGCGCGGCCTGAAGCTCTCGGGCGGTGAAAAGCAGCGTGTCGCCATTGCCCGCGCCCTGCTCAAGAATCCGAAGATCCTGATTTTCGATGAGGCGACCTCTGCCCTCGATTCGAAGTCGGAGAAGGCCATCCAGGCCGAACTGAAGCGCATCTCCGCCAGTCGCACCACGCTGACCATTGCCCATCGCCTGTCGACCATCATCGATGCCGACCAGATCCTCGTCATGGAGTCGGGGCGCATCGTTGAACGCGGAAGTCATCGTGATCTTCTCGGGCAGGCCGGCACCTATGCCCACATGTGGGCCTTGCAGCAGGAGGAAGAAAGGGTTGGAGAATTGGTGGCGCTGACTGTGGGCGTCGCCTGAGGCGCATACCTCAAGATTTGCGTGTACTCGCCGTTGGTTGCATGATATTTCTATAGGAAATATGCAGAGAATGAATGCGCCAGGCATTAAAGTTCAAGGACTTATTGAAAGTCTTCCCTTACTCCTTGATTTTTGAATTTATTTTTGATATGTTGCTTACTGTTTTGACCGTGGACACCGCAGTTTGGCCATGGCCGCAGGAAATCTCGCCGGGGCTGTATCGTACGTCGGGATTTATTATCTGAAAAACATCATAGATTATAAGTTTCGGGGCGGATTTCGAATGAAAGCGATCCTTGGCTTCCTGTGTCTTTACCTCTCTGCCTGCGGCTTGCCGGCCCTTGCGGCTGGCGGCATTGTTCAGACGGGGGTCAAGCAATCCCATTTCTCCGCCAAACCGGTGGCCTTACGGCTCCGATCCGGCGCGGTTCTGGTGCTTGCCCAGGATTCCGGGGAGCCGCTGTTCGCCAAGAATGTCGACCAGATCATGCCAATCGCATCGATTACCAAGCTGATGACGGCGATGGTGGTACTCGATTCCGGCTTGCCGCTGCTGGAATCCATCGACATCGACAAGACCGATGTCGATCGCAAGAAAGGTTCACGTTCCAAGTTGCAGGTCGGAACGACGCTGATGCGCGCCGAGATGCTGAAACTGGCACTGATGGCTTCGGAGAATCGTGCTGCCGCAGCGCTCGCGCGCAGCTTCCCCGGCGGCACCGAGGCATTTGTCATTGCGATGAATCAGAAAGCCGCCCAGCTGGGGATGGTCAACAGCCATTTCGAGGATCCGACCGGACTGACTCCTGATAACGTCTCGACCGCCGAAGATCTCGCCAAAATGGTGGCGGCCGCGCACACCTATCCGCTTATTCGCGAGTATACGACGTCCGATTCGTTCAAGATCGAATCCGAGGACAGACGCCGTCACCGCCTGTTGTCGTATGTCAATTCCAACCGGCTCATCAAGAGCCGCCAGTGGGACATCGGCCTGTCCAAGACCGGTTACATCAGCGAGGCAGGACGTTGTCTGGTGATGCAGGCAATGATCGCCGACAAGCCCGTGATTATCGTATTGCTCGATTCCTGGGGCAAACTTTCCAGAATCGCCGATGCCAATCGCATCAAACGCTGGATCGAGGCAGACGTATTGCGTATTTCCGGCTGACCAGGTCCGCTTCCCCACTTCCTTCAAGCTACCCTTGCGCCCGGCAAATGACCGAGTGCGCGGGATATCTCTTCAGCTATCTGTTTGACCTTGGAACACCAGGCCTTCTCTATCCGATTGGAGGGCGCTGAAAGCGACAATCCCGCGACCAGGCGTCCCTCGTCGTCGTGGATACCGGCGCCGATACACGAGACCCCATTCTCGGCCTCCTCAGTGTCGAGGGCATAGCCCAGCTTGCGAACGCGATCGAGTTCCTTGTTCAGCGCCACCAGGTCGCGGATGGTGTTCTTGGTGAATACCTCGAGTCCGGTGCGCTGCGCATATTCCCGGCACTTTTCCGGGCCGTCTTCCAGCAGGAAGATTTTTCCGGCCGCGGTGATATGCAACGGCGCACGCGCACCGATCAGATGTACCACACGCATTGCGGTGCGATCGGACAGCAATCTCTCGACATAAACCATTTCGTCGCCCTGGCGTACGGAGAGATTGACCGTCTCGTGCAGTTCCTGATGCAGGCGACGCATGAACGGCAGCGCCTCCTGTCGCAGGTTGATGCGCGATTTCACCAGATTGCCAAGCTCGAGCAGGCGTATGCCCAGGCGGTAAGTGCCCGGTTCGATGCGGTCCACCATCCTGAACTCCACCATCATGTTCAGAATCCGATGGGCGGTCGAGGGGTGCAGGCTGGTGGAACTGGCGAGACGCTTGAGATTCACCGGCTCTTCGTTGCGCGCCAGCGCGTCGAGCAGGTCCATCATTCGCTCGATGACCTGAATCGAGGTCTTGCCATTGGCTTCGGCCACGATTGCTTCCACCCTCAGAGATTTGTGCGATGCGGCAATTTTACATATTGAAACGGTTGGCTACAACCGCGGCGGGGCATAAAAATAGCCCATGCTATGATTCGAGCCTTGCTGCGCTGCGCCGCTGTCTGCCCGATGCGCGCCGGCCTCTGCCTGAGGCTGGTCTGAGGGCGAAGCGCGCAGATTGCCTACTAGAGCCGTAAATATGGTCGGAGCGTAAGGGGCTGGCGCGGTAGACGTGCCGGCTGGAGTTCGAGCGCTCACCAAACCCCCTCTGGAGATCCATGAAAGTTGGTCTGTTCGTTACCTGTCTGGTGGACTTGATGCGGCCAAGCATCGGTTTTGCCGCCCTGAAATTGCTCGAATCGGCGGGCAACGAGGTCATCGTGCCGGTGAGCCAGACCTGTTGCGGCCAGCCCGGGTACAACTCCGGAGACCGCAAGGCGGCGCAGGCCCTCGCGAAAAAAATGCTCAAGGAGTTTGCCGGCTGCGACTACATCGTCGTGCCTTCGGGTTCCTGCGGCGGCATGATCCGCGCCCACTACCCCGAGCTGCTATCCGAGTTTCCCGAGTTGACCCAGGAAGTCGAGGCGATTGCGCGCAAGACCTACGAACTCACGGATTTTCTGGTGAACGTTGCACGCATAAACAGCGTACCTGGTCAGTTCAGCGGGTCGGTCACCTATCACGATTCCTGTTCCGGACTGCGTGAGATGAACGTAAAGACGCAGCCGCGGGTCCTGCTTTCGAAGGTGGCGGGACTGAGTGTCAGGGAGATGCAGCAACCGGAACAGTGCTGCGGTTTCGGCGGCACCTTCGCGGTGAAATACGGCGAGATCTCCTCGCGCATTGCCGACCTCAAATGCGAGGACGTGCAGTCCGCGCAGGCCGATGCGCTCGTGCTGGGCGATCTCGGCTGCATGTTGAACATAGAAGGCAGATTGCGTCGCCGCGGCGACAACAACATTCGGGTGCTGCACGTCGCGGAAGTTCTCGCCGGCATGACCGATCCGATCCAGGACTTGGATCGCAGGACTGCGGACTGAGCCGGGGAGAAGAGATGGAGGTTTCATCGAATCAGTTCAAACAGGCAGCCAGCCGGAAGCTCGCCGATCCGAAGGTACAGAAGGCGTTGCGCATCGCCAAAGGCAAGCTCGTGGTCGCGCGCTCCCGCTCCATCCTCGAGCTGGACAATTTCGAAGAGATCCGCGAGGCGGCCGCACGCATCCGGGACTTCGGCCTTCAGCACATGGATCTGCTGCTGGAAGAGTGGGAGAAAAAAGCCAAAGCTGCCGGCACCATCGTGCACTGGGCGGAAACGCCGCAGCAGGTCAATGAGCTGGTGATCGAGATTGCACGCAAGCATGAGGTGCGCAAGATCATCAAGTCGAAGTCGATGTTGGGCGAGGAGACCAACCTCAACCATGCGCTGGAGGCGGCCGGACTCGATGTGCGCGAGACAGACCTCGGCGAGTACATCATCCAGCAGTTCGGCGAGACGCCGTCGCATATCATTGCCCCGGCCGTGCACAAGTCGAAGGACGACATCGCCGACCTGTTCGCGGAAAAGCACGGTCGTCCGCGACTCAACGACATCGCAGCATTGACCCATGAGGCGCGGGAGGTGCTGCGCCCGCACTTCCTCAACGCGGACATGGGGATCAGCGGCGCCAATTTCCTGGTCGCCGAGACCGGCTCGACGATGATCGTCACCAACGAGGGCAACGGCCGCATGACCACCACCATGCCGCGCGTGCATGTGGCAATCACCGGCATCGAGAAAATCGTACCGACGCTGGAAGACATTTCGTTGCTGCTGCGTGTGCTGACCCGGTCCGCGACCGGGCAATCCATCAGCAACTACCTTTCCTTCACCACCGGACCGAAGCGGCCCGGCGACACGGACGGCCCCGGCGAATTCCATGTGATCATCGTGGATGCCGGACGCACAAAGGTGCTTGCATCTGAGATTCGCGAGGCGCTGCGCTGCATCCGCTGCGGCGCCTGCATGAATCACTGCCCGGTCTACCAGAACATCGGCGGGCATGCGTATGGCTGGGTGTATCCCGGACCGATCGGCTCGATCCTGACGCCGGCCTATGTCGGCATCGAGAACGCGATCGACCTGCCGAACGCGTCGACGCTGTGCAATCAGTGTGGTGTCGTCTGTCCGGTAAAGATTCCATTGCCCGACCTGATGCGCAAGTTGCGCGAACAACAGGTGCAGAAAAACCTGCGACCTTGGTCGGAGCGCGTCGGGCTCAGACTGTGGGCGTGGACGGCTGCACGTCCGGCTATATATGGCGTACTGACGCGCATCGCTGCCCGCATCGGCAAATGGCTGGGCGGGCGCGATCGACTGCTGCACAAACTGCCGGCGGCAGGCTCGGAATGGACGTCGGGCCGTGACTTTCCCGCGCCGCGGGGCAAGACATTTCGCGAACTGTATGCGCGGAATAGAAATCGGAGAACGCGATGAGCGCGCGCGACAACATTCTCAGGCGCATTCGCGAAGCAAATGGCCGCGAAGCCGGGACCGGCACAAAGGAAAGAAACGCGATCCTGGCGCACCTCGACGCTCGCGGGCGCGGACCGTTGCCGACGATGGACTGGGAGCCGGTCCCGCGATTCAAAGAGCGCTGCATCGCGATGATGTCTACCGTCGACGAGGTGGGATCGCTTGCTGAAGTACCGCGAGCGGTAGCGTCCTATCTGACAGAGGAAAACCTGCCGACCAGCGGCGCGTGCTGGCCGGAATTCGCAGAACTCGATTGGGCCGGTGCGGGATTGATGATCGAGGCGCGCCCCAGTCATGGAGACGATAAACTCGGCATAACCGGAGCGTTTTGCGCGCCGGCCGAGAACGGCACGTTGATGCTGCTTTCCGGCGAGAACACGCATGCGACCACCAGCCTGTTGCCGGAAATTCATGTGGCCATTGTTGCGGCCTCCCGCATCGTACGGACAATGGAAGACGGCTGGGACCTGCTGCGTCGCGAACGGGTCGGCCTGCCGCGCCAGGTGAACTTCGTATCCGGCCCATCGCGCACTGCCGATATCGAGATGACGCTTGTGCTCGGTGCGCATGGGCCTTTCAGGGTCCATGTCATCGTCGTGGGTGGTTAGGCCGTAATAAAAACGGTGAATCCGCCGGCTACCCGGCATCCGGCCGGATCGATTTTTTGCCGCTTCAGCGCTGAATTCCGGCCCCTGTTCTCGGGTCAAAGCCCGGCATGGATGACATGGGTTTCCTGCCTTCCTTTCCGCTCGCCGCCAGCAACATGATGCTGGTCGGCGCGGTGCTGTTATGCGGACTCGGAGTCGGGCAGATATTCGTGCGTGTGCTCAAACTGCCCCGGATCACCGGGTTCGTCGCGACAGGATTGGTGCTCGGACCCGGCGTGCTCGGCCTGCTCGATCAGACCATGCTCGGCGAGTTATCGATCTTCGTCGATATTTCCCTCGGCTTGATTCTGTTCGAGCTGGGGCGCCGGCTGGATTTCCGCTGGTTCACCCACGACCGCTGGCTGCTGGCGAGCAGCGTGGCCGAAAGTCTGCTGTCGTTCCTGTTTGTCTACGGAACACTGCGCTTCTTCGACATTGCGCCGGTGTATTCGGCGACCGCAGCGGCCATCGCCATGGCAACCTCTCCGGCGGTTTTGATCATGATCGTGCACGACCAGCGGGCCACGGGCCCGCTGACCGAGCGGTTGTTGGCACTCACCGCGCTGAACAACGTATTTGCTTTCTTGTTGATCGCGCTGCTGTTCGGTTTTGTGCATCTGGAATATCGCGCCGACTGGCTGCGGGTGGTGTCGCATCCGCTGTACCTGATCGTCGGCTCTTCAGCGCTGGGGTATGTGGCGTTCATCGTCGCGCGCACGCTCGCGCGCTGGCTGGGCAAGCGCGAGGACAGCCAGTTCGGCATGCTGCTCGGACTGATCGTCGGCACCGTCGGTTGCGCGATCTCCTTCAAGCTGTCAGTGCTGCTGGCCTTGCTCGCCTTTGGCGTATTCGCCAAAAATCTGGACCGGGACCACGACCTGATGGCGGTCGAGTTCGGTCCCGGGGGCCAGTTTTTCCTGGTCATGCTGTTCGTGATCACTGGAGCCGGACTACGGCTTTCTGAACTCGCAGTGGCCGGTGCCATCGGTGCTGCATTCATTCTCGCGCGACTCGCCGGCAAGCTGATCGGACTTGGATTGTTCGCGCCGTTGTCCGGCATCACGCAAAAGAAAGCCCTGCTGCTCGGAATCGGCATGGTGCCGATGTCGGCCATTGCCGTCGTGATGGTGCAGGGCGCCTCGGCGCTGTATCCGGAATTCGGCGCGAAGCTGTCCTCGATTGTGCTGTCGGCCGTGGTTATTCTCGAACTGGTCGGGCCGCTGGCTACGCAATGGGCGCTTCGCCGGGCGGGTGAAACCGAACCGGCAACTGGAGCTGGCGCATGACGCTCGAATTCAGCCGGTCGGCGCCCTTCACAATGGGCGTCGAGCTCGAGCTGATGATCCTCAGCACCCACGACTGGAACCTCATTCGTGGCGCGGAGGACCTGCTCGCGCTGATCGAGAAGGAAAAGCATGCCGGCGACATCAAGCCGGAAATCACCGAAAGCATGATCGAGATCAGTACCTCGGTGCATACCGACTACCTCACCATGCTCTCCGAACTCACGGCGATACGCGACACCGTGGTCGGCAATGCACGCCGGTTGAACCTGGCGATCGCAGGCGGCGGCGCGCACCCGTTCCAGAAATGGAGCGAGCAGCGCATTTTCCCGAAGGAGCGCTTCTTCCACCTGCACGAGATATACGGTTACCTCGCCAAGCAGTTCACCGTTTTCGGACAGCACATTCACGTCGGCGTGAGTTCCGGCGATGACGCCATCTATCTGCTGCACATGATGTCGCGCTACATTCCCCACTTCATCGCGCTGTCAGCCTCATCTCCTTTCTCGCAGGGGATGGACACTGTTTTTGACTCATCGCGGCTGAACAACATCAACGCCTTTCCGCTTTCGGGCACCATGCCTTTCGTTGCCGACTGGAGCGAATTCAACGGCTATTTCGACACCATGCGCGATCTCAAGGTGGTCGAGAGCATGAAGGATTTCTACTGGGACATCCGGCCCAAGCCGGAATTCGGCACCATCGAGATCCGTGTCTGCGATACGCCGCTGACCGTCGAGAAGGCCGCGGCGCTGGCGGCCTACGCGCAGGCTCTCGCGCGCCATCTGCTGCTGGACCGGCCCAGCGCGCCGTCGCTGGATGTCTATCGCGTCTACAGCTTCAACCGCTTTACCGCCTGCCGCTATGGACTGGAAGCCGGTTTCATCGACGCCGGATCGCGTACCCGCCGGACGCTCAAGGAAGACATCGCGGAAACGCTGGTGCGGCTGGCTCCCCACGCCGATGTCCTGGGTTCCACGGCAGCACTTGAGGAAATCCGGCGCTGCATCGAATCCGGCGAGAACGACGCATCCTGGTTGCGGGCCGAACTAAAGGCTACTCAGACGCTGAACGATGTGGTCCGGCGGCAGAGTCAGTTGTGGGCTGGCGCAACGGGGAGTGCAGCTCAGGCCGCCGCGGATTAAATCCTGGCGGAGTAAATTCTGTTCGATGCATTTGCCGATGCAGCGCGAGCAGCTATCATTGCGCACAACCTATGCTTGGCATTCCCTTCGAATTCATTCTGTTCGCTCTGACGCTGGCCGGCATTGCGCTGTTTCATCGCCATACGCTGAGAGTCGCCGTGATCGGGTTGTCCGCGATCGTCGTCTACAAGCTGATGATCACCGGCTTCAAGACCGGCCCGGGCATCGACGGACTGCTCACGCATCTCGGCCACGAATGGGTGGTTCTCGCCAACCTGTTTGGGCTGCTGGTGGGGTTCGCGCTGCTGGCGCAGCACTTCCGCGACAGTCGCGCGCCCGATGCGTTACCCCGATTCCTGCCCGACGACTGGAAGGGCGGATTCGTGCTTCTGCTCATGGTCTTCGCGCTGTCGAGCTTTCTGGACAATATCGCGGCCGCGGTGATCGGCGGCACCATTGCCTCCACCGTATTTCGCGGCGGGGTGCATCTTGGATACCTCGCCGCCATCGTGGCGGCGTCCAATGCCGGTGGCTCGGGCAGCGTGGTCGGCGATACCACGACGACGATGATGTGGATCGCCGGCGTAAGTCCCATTTCGGTATTGCATGCGTATGTGGCGGCAGCGGTCGCCATGCTGTTTTGCGGCGTGGTGGCGGCGCGCCAACAGCAGCGTCATGCGCCCATTACGCCCGACCCTCCTGCCGATGTGCGAGTGGACTGGGTCCGGCTGGGCGTCGTTGGGGTCATCCTGCTGGCGGCAATTGCGGCCAACGTCGCGACCAATGTCGGGTTTCCGGAGCTTGCCGATCGGTTCCCGTTCATAGGTGCCGCGGTTTGGATGGCGTTGCTGGCGGCCGCGCCGTTGCGGCGACCGGCCTGGCAACAGGTGCCGGGGGCGCTCAGGGGCAGCGTGTTCCTGCTGTCGCTGGTGCTCGCCGCTTCGCTGATGCCGGTGGAAAATTTGCCGGCGGCTTCCTGGAAGACGGCGTTCGGACTCGGTTTTGTTTCTGCGGTATTCGACAACATACCGCTCACCGCACTGGCGCTTCAGCAGGGCGGTTATGATTGGGGCATGCTGGCCTATGCGGTCGGCTTCGGCGGGTCGATGATCTGGTTCGGCTCTTCCGCCGGCGTGGCGTTGTCGAGCCTGTTTCCCGAATCGAGGTCGGTCGGCGCCTGGATATGGCACGGCTGGCACGTTGCCGTCGCCTATGTGCTGGGGTTTTTCGCTCTGTTGTGGCTGCTGGGCTGGCAACCCGAAGGAGCACGCGCCACGCGGGCGGCAGCCTCGCCCGGGGCGCAATCCCGGGTGGCAACCAGCGGGATCGTGCCTTGTGAGCGCGTGACGGGATGGCCGACGTTCTTGCCGATCCGCACGGCTTCGGGATAACCTCCGCTGGCGTTGCCGGCACACCAAAAAATTCAAAGAGAAAGGCAAGATGAAACAGAAGATCCTGGTCACCCGTGAAGTATTCGACGAAACCATCGATTTCCTTAAAAGCCATTTCGAGGTCGAGTCCAATCAGGCCGACCGCCTCTACGCGCGCGAGGAGCTGATCGCCAAACTGCAGGGCAAGGACGGCGTGCAGACCTCTTCCAGCGACCGCATCGACGCCGAGCTGCTGGACAAATGCCCCACCATCAGGGCGGTCTGCAATACCGCGGTGGGGTACAACAACATCGACGTCGAGGCGTGTACCCGTCACGGCGTCATGGTGACCAACACGCCGGGTGTTCTGACGGACAGCGTGGCCGATTATTCGATGGGGCTGATCATCGCCACCTGCCGGCGCATGACCGAGGGCGAAGCCTACCTGCGCAAGGGCAAATGGAAAGGCACGTTCCTGAAGCAGATGCTCGGCCAGGATGTGCATGGCGCGACGCTTGGCATCTTCGGCTTCGGACGCATCGGGCAGGCGATCGCACGACGCGCACGCGGCTTCGACATGAAGATTATGTATCACAGCCGCAACCGTGCCGCGACCGACGCGGAAAGGGAATCCGGCGCCGTCCACGCCGGCAAGGAGGAGTTGCTGCGCAAGGCCGATGTGGTGCTGCTGATCCTGCCCTTCACGCCGGAAACGCAGCACTTCATCGGCGCAAGAGAACTTGCGCTGATGAAACCGACCGCCGTGCTGATCAACATGGCGCGCGGCGGCATCGTCGATGACGCGGCGCTAATCGAGACGCTGAGGAAGAACAGGATCTGGGCGGCGGGGCTGGACGTCTACGAAAACGAACCCAGCCTGAATCCGGGGTTTCTCGAACTCGCCAATGTCGTGCTGTCGCCGCACATCGCCAGTGCTTCGGAACCGACGCGCAAGGCGATGGCCATGACAGCCGCGAAGAACCTCGCCGCTGCGTTGTCCGGCCAGATTCCGTCGAATCTTCTGAATCCGGACTACAGGACTTTCCTGAAAGCGTAATCAACCTTTTCAACGCAGCGTTGCGCTGCGTTCGGGAACCCGACAAATGACAGAACTCTACAAACTTGGATTGCGCGATGCCGCGCTGCGCATCCGTTCCGGCAAGTTGACCAGTGCCGACTACACGCGGGATTTGATTGCGCGCATCGATGCACTGGAAAAAGACGTTCAGGCATGGCAATGGCTCGATCGCGCGCGTGCACTGGAGTTGGCGGGCCGGGCGGACAAGGCCGACAGTGCGATGCGGGTCGCGCATCCGTTGCACGGCATGCCGATAGGGGTCAAGGATCTGTTCTATACGGCGGGCATTCCCACGGAGATGGGTTGTCGTGCGTACGCCGGCTATGTGCCGGACGTCACGGCCGATGTGGTTGCCCGGCTGGAGTCCGCGGGCGGAATCATGTTCGGCAAGACCGTGACCACCGAAGCCGCGTTCATGGTGCCGGCGAAAACCCGAAATCCCTGGAATATCGCCCACACGCCGGGCGGTTCCTCCAGTGGATCAGCGGCGGCCGTCGCGGCGGGGTTCGTCGCGGGTGCGCTCGGTACGCAAACCAACGGTTCGGTCATCCGGCCGGCCGCGTTCTGCGGCATCGTCGGTTACAAGCCCAGCTTCGGTCAGATGTCGGCGCGCGGCGCGATGCCGTTCTCCCCGACCTTGGATCAGCCCGGCGTGTTCGCGCGCTCAGTGGCGGATGCGGCCTTCCTGGTGTCCAGCCTGACAGCACAACGCACGGTGATCACACCGGAAGTCAGGCCTTTGCGCAATGCGCCGAAGCTGGCCGCGGTGCGTTCCCCGGTGTGGTATCTGGCGCAGCCCGACCAGCGCATGCAGTTCGAAGCGGACATCGGTCGCCTGCGCGACGCGGGAGCGTCGGTAGACGTGCTGGAGATCGCCGGCGAATTCGATGGCGCGCACAAGATCCATCGCACCATCATGCTGTACGAAGTTGCGCGGCTGGCGAAGAAAGCGCGGGAAATCTGGCGCGGTGGATTTTCCGATTACCTGAACAAGGCGCTCGATGAAGGCGAGAACATCCGCGAGGCGGATTACCGCGAAGCGTTGAAAGTGCGCACGCAGTTGCAGCAAAGCCTGGCGGAATTCTTCGACCGCGGTTATTCGGCGATCATGACCCCGCCTGCCGCGGGGGAGGCGCCCGCCACACGCGAGAACACCGGCGATCCGCGCTTCTGCAGCATCTGGACACTGGTTGGCCTTCCGGCCATCGTGATTCCGACGGGCAAGGGACCGAAGGTCATGCCGCTCGGACTGCAACTCATCGGCGCGGCGGAAGAAGAGAACTACCTTCTGGCAACTGCAGCGTGGTGCGAACGCTATTCGCCGTTCAAGGGATTGGTCTGAGGGGGCGCCCGGTCCGACTCCGTGGCGATCCTCAATGTAATCGATGACATGAAGGGTCGGACCTGAGGCGCGCGAAATGCCCACAATCAGCGTTTTCTTTGGTATCGTCATTACCATGTACTGGCGTGAACACGAGCCGGCGCATTTTCACGCTCGTTATGGAGAGTTCGAGGCGATCATCGCGATCGAGACGAAGTGCTGAGAGGAAATTTGCCACGGCGTGCGCTGGCGCTTGCGCTGGAGTGGGCAACCGAGCACCGTGGAGAACTTAGGGAAGACTGGCGCTTGTGCCGAGCGAACCAAATGCCCAAGCCGATCCAACCTTTGGAGTGATGGCTATGGTTCCTTGGAATGTAACGAGATTGAGGGTGCTTCCCGGCCGTAGGCTGGAGGTGGCTTTTGCCGACGGACTTTGCGGCATCGTGGATCTTTCGAGGGACCGGCTCGACGGCGTTCTGGCGCCGCTTGCCGACGATTCCGTTTTCGCGCTGGCACGGATAGAAAATGGCGCGGTAACGTGGCCGAACGGGATCGGGTTCGCTCCGGATGCCATGTATGACGAAGTCCTTGCCATGCAGTGTGCCCCTGCCTGAGACGCCAGAGCAACTCGAATTACGGTTGGTCGATCTGCGGCCGAAGTTGCGCTGAATTCCAGACGGATAACCCTCCTGCCCTTCGGATGGGTATTTTTTTAGTGGTCGCGCGCCGCTTCTTCCGTCCGGGTGAGCAGCACGACGCCGCGTGAAACGCGCTGGCCGAGCAGCGGTCCGGACTCGAGTCCCTCGGTGTAGGAAACGATGGTGTATCCGGAGTAGCCGTTTTCTTCCGCGAGTGTTTCCGCTGCGCGGTGGAATACCTGTCGTGCTTCGCCATCGCCTCCGACCGCGAATCGCTTCTGACGAAGGTCGATGCGATAACGATCTTGTGCAAGTTTCCTGCGTGCGATGCCCCACGTCGGCGCCAGCGGATCGACGACATACCAGACGACAGCGCCGGCTATCGCGGCGCCCGCCAGCGCCTGATGGGAAACATGCAGGCCCGGGCTGACCAGGACCGATTTGTCTGCGATCAAGGGGTGCGTCGAGCTGCAGCCCGATGCGAGTGCGATCAGGATGAAGCTGGCGGCGGCGCTTTTCAAGATATTCATGGCTGGTCCCGGGCTAGGGTTACGACTGCCAATAACGGCGTAGGCGCGCACGGCTTGAGCTTGCGCGGATGGCGCCTTCAAGAACGCTCGGAGTGGCGCAGAGAGTCGTTTACAATTCCACTCTCCCTCCTGCCAGACAACGATCTTCCAGAACCTCGCGGACAACTGGATCTCCCGAAACACCCGATCACGCGGACCGAGATTTCGAGCGGTACACGCCACGTGAGCGAGCCGTCCCCTCCCTCATCTGGGCGCCGGTGCCGGGGTCGGTCTCCGGCTCTGCGAAATCTGCGGCGCGACCCGCGCCTCGTCGATATCGATTAGCGTTTGTACGAGTTTGCGCCGCTCAAGTTCATAGTCGAATTCAAGTCAGAATCGGCGCGCCGCTTGGGCAGATGAAGTCACATACCTGATGTCTCGTGCATGACAGTCCGGCCGCGATTCAGCCAGCTTCCGCATTGCATACTCAATTGCTGTTGTCTTAGTATGGAAGCGTGTTTCAGCACAAGGGGAGGGGGCGCATTGTGACCGACACACCGGTTTTTGGAAGGGCGTTTCCTGCAAAGCCTGGCTTTCAGTCGATGGAGGCATGGCTCGTTGCGCTGCTGATTGCGACAGTGTTCGCTATCGACGGCTTCACGCCCCTCGGCTTTGGAATCCCTTTTTTTTATGTCCTGATCCTGTGGGCTGCCTTGGTGTGGGCTACTCCCCGCCAGGCGCTCGCCATGGCTGCAACGGGTGCCGCGCTTACTGTCGTCGGACTGTTTCTGTCTCCGGAGGGCCATCTGCGGACGGATTTGACGAACCGCACCATCACTCTGTTTACCCTCTGGTTTCTGGCGTATTTCGGTACGGCCTATCGGAAGACCATCGATACCCTGCACCGGCGGGAGCGCGAACTGACGGACTTTGTCGAAAACGCGCCGGTGGGCATCCACTGGGTCGCTCCAGACGGGACGATCCTGGGGGTGAATCAGGAAGAGCTCGACATGCTGGGCTACGCCAGGGAAGGGTACGTGGGCCGCAACGTCATCGACTTCCACGTCGACCGGGAAGTGGCCGAGGACATCCTCGCGAAGCTCAATGCAAATGTGCCGCTCAAGGATTGTGCGGCACGCCTGCGGCACAAGGACGGATCGACACGGCACGTGCTTATTTCGTGCAATGGCTACCAGGAGGACGGGCGCTTCATCCACAGTCGGTGCTTCACGCAGGACATCACGGACCGCGTACGTGCCGAGCTCGCGGAGAGCGAGAGCGCGCAGCTCGCCGCAGCGAACGCACGGCTCGTCGAAGAAACCGCCGAGCGCGGGAAAGCGGAGCAAACCTTGCGTGAGCGCGCGGAATTGTTGCGGGTTACGTTCGACTCGGCGCCTGCCGGCATTTACATGGCCGATCCCGAGGGGCGGTACGTGAAAGCGAACCTCGCTTACCAGCGCATGGTCGGTCACTCGGAAGGGGAATTGCGAGGTAAAAACATTTTCAGCCTGACCCACCCTGACGATCTGCCTCAAAACCACGTTTTACGCGAGGAACTCATCGCTGGCAAAAGAGAGTTTTTCCAGGTGGAAAAACGCTATTGCACCAGGAGTGGCGGACTGATCTGGGTACGCAACACGGTGTCGCTGATCAAGGACGCCACCGGCGAGCCGCGTTTTACGGTCACCGTGTCTCAGGACATCACCGAGCGCAAGCTCGCGGAGCAGGCGTTGCAGAAGAGCGAGCGGCGGCTGCGCCAGGCACTCGATGAGCGGGAGCACCTGTCCCGGGATTTGCACGACCATATCATTCAGGCGATTTACGCTATCGGTATGCAACTGGAGGTTTGCCAGCGACTGCTGCATGATAGTCCGAAGGACACCGAAACGCGTTTGGCGCAAGCTATCGGCGGCCTGAACGGCGTGATCCGGGAAGTGCGCCACTATATTTCGGGTTCCGAACCGCAGGTTCTGAGTAAACCAGAGTTGGGTGTCGAACTCGCCAAGCTGGTGGAAACAATCAGCGCGATGAGCACGCTGCGTTTCCGGCTGAAGTTGGATCCTTTGGCCGCCGCGTGGCTGACCCCGCAACAGGCGGAGCACGTCCTGCACATCGCGCGGGAGGCCTTGAGCAACGCCGTGCGGCATTCACAGGCCAAGCATGCGGAGTTGTCACTCCACGGCACGGATGCCGGCGTCCGTCTCGAAATCAGGGACGACGGGGTGGGATTCGATCCCGGTGCGGCAGGGCGAGACGCCGGCGGATTGCGCAATATGCAAAGCCGCGCGCGACAGATTGGGGAACAACTCGAGACCGTGTCCTCGCCCGGCCAAGGTACGACGATTATCCTGCATATCCCGAAAGAGAACGCTATCCATGACCTCCGTTAAGGATCGTCCGATGCGGGTGCTGCTGGTCGATGACCACGAGATCGTGCGCGCCGGGCTGCGTTCGGTGCTCACCGGTGCCGACATCGAAATCGCCGGAGAGGCCCCGACCGTGTCGGAGGCGATCACTGCGGCGACGCGCCTGAAACCCGACCTGGTGCTGATGGACGTCCGGTTGCCCGACGGCAGCGGTGTCGACGCGTGTCGCGAGATGCGCGCCACGTGTCCGGAGACGAAGGTCCTGTTCCTGACCGCATTCGAGGACGATGATGCCATGCTCGCCACGGTCTTCGCCAATGCCGATGGCTACCTGTCGAAAGAAATCGGCAGTGAGAACCTGATCCAGGCCGTAAAGATGACGGGGCAGGGCTTGTCGGTCCTGGATCCGGTCAGCAGACGGCATATCCTGGAGCGACTGCGCACACAGATGACATCCACAGCCGACGTCGGCGAAAGCGGGCTCTCGGCGCAGGAGCGCTGCGTGCTCGCATTGGTGGCAGAGGGCAGGACCAACAAGGAGATTGCTTCGGCGATGGGGCTTTCGCCCAAGACCATCAAGAATTACCTCAGTCACATTTTCCAGAAGCTGAAAATCACACGCCGTTCCGAGGCAGCGGTCCGCTTCGTGCGCGCTACGTTCCCCTCCTAGGGCCGTCTGGCTCTATGGTCCCGAGGCCCTACGGCGCCGGGCCATCAGGCATCTACCGTTCCTCTCCGCAATCGCAAAGACTGGCAAGGCAGGTGAAGGAAGCCGCAGCTTCGGTCTGAGCAATCAGACAAAACCAGGAGAGGTCATGAAAACAGCATTTCGATCCGTTCTGCTCAGCATTCTGTTGTTCGCCATCGCCACTGTGCACGCGGCGACCAGCACCACCACCTTCCAGGTTACCGTGACGGTGTCCGCGGGCTGCACGATCTCGGCCGCCAACCACGACTTCGGCATCTATACGACTTCGTCGCCCACGGACAACACCAACGGCACTAACGTCGTGACCGCCACCTGCACGTTGGCTGTGCCCTATTCCATCGGGCTCGATGCCGGCATAGGCGCGGGCGGAACCGTCGCGAGCCGCAAGATGACGCGCGTGGGCGGAACCGAAACGCTGGATTATTCACTCTATCAAGCTGCGGACCGACTGGTGGTGTTGGGCAATACGCTGGCCATAGACGTGATCACGGGCGTAGGCACGGGGCTCGCGATCCCGCACACGGTGTTCGGCAAGATTCCCGCCGGGCAGAACGTGCCGGCCGGCAACTACGTCGACACCATCACCGCTACGATCAATTTCTGATGTCGCGTCCGTCGAGCCTGGTGGCGCGTGCCACCGGCTGGATCGGTTGCGCCTGCGTGTTGTGGAGCGTTTGCGCGGCCGGGGCCTCGCTTGAGGTCAATCCGGTCCGCCTCACGCTTTCCGCCGCGCAACCCGTCGCCGCGCTCACCGTGCGCAATGCGGGGACGCAGCCCGTCGGCCTCCATCTGCAGGTCATGGCGTGGACGCAGGTCAACGCCACCGACCATTACGCGGCCACCCGCGAGTTGCTCGTGACGCCGCCCATTTTCACGCTCGCACCGGGAGCGACGCAGACGGTGCGCGTAGGGCTGCGGCGAGCGATCGACGCAGAACGCGAACTCGCCTACCGGCTTTACCTCCAGGAAATCCCTGATTCGGTGGCGCCGCACGGCACGGGCGTGCGCATCGCGCTACGCGTCGGCGTTCCGGTATTTGTACTGCCCCGAGCGCCGGTCGCGCCTCTTCTAAGCTGGCGGGCGATACAAGACGCCGGCGCGATCCTGCTGCACGCGCAAAACACGGGCAACGCGCACGCAAGAATTATCGAGCTGAAGATCATCGCCGGATCACAGGCCGTGGCGGAAGCGGCGGGCGCCTACGTGCTTCCCGGCCATTCGTGGCGGTGGCGGCTCGTCGGTTCACGCATGCCGGCCGCGGGCGCGCCACTGCGTGTGAGAGCGAAAACGGATACGGGCGACGTGCATGCCGATGTTGCGCTCGACTGACAGGGTCGTCATCCTGATCGTTGTCGCGTGGTTCGGAAGCGTCGCGGAATCCCATGCCGCGGAGCCGGTCGCGGCGGTGCGGGCGGAGGCCTTCGAAGAACTGTGGCTTGCGGTCAGCATCAACCGCCAGGATCCGGCGGTGACGCTGCTGCTGCAGCGCGCGGACGGCAGCTTGCTCGCGAAGGGCAGCGATTTCGAGGGCTGGCGACTCAAACTGCCGCCGGTCGCTCCCCTGTGGCATCGCGGCGAGCCTTACTACGCATTCGACGCCCTGCCCGGTGTCGTCCATGCGTTGGATGCAAGTTCACAAACACTCACGATCCAAGCGCCCGCCGAGCTCTTTCTGCCGACGAGCCGTTTTTCCGGCCCGAATCTGTCTGCACCCACTTTGTCGCCGCCGGGCGCATTTTTCAATTACGACTTCGTTGCCCAGCGGATTGCGGAACAGGCGTATCTCGACGGGCTCGTCGAACTGGGTGCATTCAACGGCGCTGGCGTAGGCACGGCCACCGCGCTGGCACGCGATCTCAACGAGCGTGCGCGCATGATTCGCCTCGAAACCACCTGGACCCGCGATGAACCCGGCGCTCTCGCCAGTCTGCGCGCGGGCGACGCAATTTCGCGCTCCGGTGCGTGGAGCCTCCCGGTGCGCTTTGGCGGCGTGCAATGGGCCACCAATTTCGCCGTGCGGCCGGGCTTCGTCGCTTTTCCCCTTCCCGCCATGTCGGGGGAGTCGGCGCTGCCCTCCACTGTCGATCTCTTCATCAACGATGCCCTGCGCGCGCATGAAACGCTGCCGCCCGGGCCGTTCACGCTGCCAAATCTCCCGGTCATTACCGGAGAAGGCGAATTGCGGGTGGTGGTGCGCGATCTCCTGGGGCGCGAACAGGTGCTCAGCGAGCGTTACTACGCGAGTCCCCGGTTGCTGCGGCCCGGGCTCACGGATTTCGCGTATCAGGCGGGCTTCCTGCGGAACAACTTCGGCGTCGAGAGCAACGACTACGGGCAGGCGCTCGCTGCTGCGGCCTACCGCGCTGGTCTGACTGAGCGCCTTACGGGTGAGCTCAGCACCGAGCTGCTGCGAAGCCAGCAAACGGGAGGAGCGAGCGGCACCTTCCTGTGGGGCAGCCTCGGCGTGTTCACTCTGTCGACTGCGGGCAGCCACAGCGATCGCGGCAACGGTGTGCTGTCGGCGGCCGAGTTCGAACGCCAGTCGCGAAGCTTCAGCCTGAACCTGCGCACGCAGGCAGCGAGCGCGGACTTCGCCCAGCTCGGCATGCCGCCGGGGCTGCGGGCGCCCATACGGCAAAGCGAAGCGCGCGTGGGCTTTCCCGTGCCGGGCAACGGCACCGTGGGCCTGGGCTATGTCGATCAGCATCACCGCGACCGTCCGGACGTGCATCTTGCCACCCTGAGTTACCAGGTGAGAGCAGGGCCCGGGTCGCTGCTCGTGTCCGCGTTCCGCATCGAGAGCTTTGACGGTGTGCGCCGTACCGAGCACGCGCTAGCGGTGACCTTCACCATGCCCCTCGACGCGCGCACGAGCGCGAGCGCAGGGGCCGTGCGTCAAGCGGGCCATGGCTACGGCACAGTGCAGGTGCAGCGCAACCTCCCGGCCGGCGAAGGCATGGGCTACCGGATACTCGCACGATCGGGAACCGACGAACTGGTGCAAGGCGGCGTCAGTGCGCAAAACGCCATCGGGACCTACACCGCCGACGCGGCGAGCAGCCGGGGCGATATGGCGTATCGCGTGGGCGCGGCGGGCGGCCTCGCGTTGCTCGACGACCGCGCGTTTCTCACGCGGCCTCTCAGCGACAGCTTTGCCCTGGTGCGCGTGGGTGAATACGCTGGCGTTCAGGTGTATGCAGACAACCAGCCCGTGGCCCGCACGGATGCGCAAGGCAGCGTCCTGGTGCCGCGGCTGCGGGCATACGATCGAAACCTCCTGCGCGTCGAGCAGGCCGATCTGCCGCTGGATACGGAGATCGGGGCAATAGAACGCGAAGCCGTGCCCTATTTCCGCAGTGGCCTGGTGGTGTCCTTCCCGGTGCGGCCGGCACACGGCGCGCTGCTTCGCCTCGTCCTGGAAGACGGCAAGACGCCACCGCCCGGCGCGCAGGTGCAGCTCGAAGATCGGACGGACCGCTTCCCCGTGGGTCTGGATGGCGAGGTCTATCTCACCGGGCTCGCTGCTAGCAACCGCGCCCACGCCGAATGGAACGGCCAGCGCTGCACTTTTGAAGTGCGTACCCCACAAGACGGAGAGCCTGTTCCCCATTTGGGGACCGTGCTCTGCAGGGAGGAGCGTCCATGAATACGCACATGGTCTTGCTCTCGACGCTGCTGCTCCTCCTGGCGAACGCTGCGGAATCCGCATGCAGCGTGGATCCCACGCCGGTTGCATTCGGCGTTTACTCGCCCTTCAGCGTCGCGCCGACGGACACGGCCGGCACGCTGCGCGTGACCTGCAGCACGGTAACGGTGGGCTACACAGTTTTGCTGAGCGCGGGCAGCGCGGGATCGTACTCCCCCCGGAGGCTGAGCGGCGGCGGGTACACGCTTTCCTACAATTTGTACATCGATCCGCTGCGAACCACGGTGTGGGGCGACGGCAGCGGGGGAACGGCAAACGTAACTGGCGCGTTTGCGCTTCCGGGCGCCATCGATCACACCGTCTACGGGCGGCTGCCCGCTCAGCAGAACGTGGGCGCGGGCACTTACACCGACACCATTACCGTCACCATCAACTTTTGACGAGTCGCAGCAGGTGCCGCCATGACTTACACCGTTCCCGTGGTCCCGGCTGACGAGAGCGAACGGCTTGCCGAACTCGCCGCGCTCGATGTTCTCGAAACGGCCCCGGAGGAAGCATTCGACAGTCTGGTGCGCCTTGCCGCTTTCGTCTGCGGCACGCCGATTTCCCTGGTATCGCTGGTCGATACCGAACGCCAGTGGTTCAAGGCCCGCGTCGGCCTGGACGTGATCGAAACGCCGCGCGACATTTCGTTTTGCGCGCACGCGATCGTCAATCCGGATCAGCTCTTCGTCGTAACGGATGCTTCGAAAGACAAGCGCTTTCGCGCCAACCCCCTGGTGACCGGTGATCCCAAGATCAGATTTTACGCGGGCATGCCGCTCAAGACCGGCGAAGGAAGCGCCGTGGGCACCTTATGCGTGATCGACCGCGTGCCGCGCGATCTTACGGCGGCGCAATACGAAGCGCTTGTCACCCTGTCCAGCGCGGTGGTGGCGCAGCTCAATCTGCGGCGGCGCCTGTCGCGGCACGAGCAGTACTACTCCATGCTCGCCCATGTCAGTGCGATGATCGCGCGCGTCACCGATATCGAAAGCCTGTGCAGCGAAGCCTGCCACGCCGTAATCGAGCTGGGCGGCCTCAGAATGGCGTGGATCGGGCGCCTCGATCTCCCGTCTGGGGACCTACGGCCGATCGCGTGGGCGGCCTCGGAGGGCGAGCTCGCCGAGTCGGTGGTCCACAGTATTGCAAGCGAACCTCTCGAAAGGGCGCTCGCCTCCGAAGTGATCGTCAGCAGGCGCTTGAGGGTTTGCAACGACCTTGCGATCGATCCGCGAACTGGCTCCTACGGCGTACACCACCGGCATGGCCTTCTCGCGTCCGTGGTATTGCCGCTTGCGGTGGGCGATGTACTCTGGGGAACCATGAACCTCTACGCAACTCGAAAAAATTTCTTCGATGCATTTTATCTGCACAGGGCACGCGAACTTGCCGCGGATATCTCCTTTGGCATCGACCGTCTGCAGAAGACCAGGGACATTCACTATCTCTCTTTCTACGACACGGTCACCGGCCTGCCCAACAAGGCCGGTTTCGAAGACAAATTCGGGACGCTCGCACCACAAATCCGTTGCGGTTGCCTGCTGGCGGTCGGGATGGAGCAACTGGACCGGGTAGGCGCAGCCTACGGTGCCGGAGCGATCGATTCGGTCCTGAAGCAGGCGGCACAACGCCTGCAGGCGCATGCTCCAGATCGGGCCATCGCGGCGTCGGTGCGCAGAAGGCTCTTTGCTCTGTTCGTGCCCGATGAGGATCCTGCGAATTTCTCACGCTTTGCCACACAGCATCTCGCCGAGGCGCTTTCGGCCCCTTACTCCATGGGCGACGAGCAAGTTGGATGCGCGATCTATCTTGGTGCGGCGTTCTTTCCGGACGACGGGGAAACGATCGGCGCGCTGCTTACGGCGGCCGAGCAGGCGGCACAAAGTGCGCGGGGTCTCCAACAGACATTCCGCTTCTACAACAAGAAGATGGACGAGGCAACCGCCGCTCAGTTGCGGCTTGAAGGAGAACTCCGCAAAGCCATCTCTCGAAGAGAGTTCATCAATTACTATCAGCCGAAGATCGATCTGGCCACCGGCAGGATCGTCGGTGCTGAGGCACTCATGCGATGGGTGCACCCGCAACGCGGCCTGGTGTCTCCCGCGGAGTTTATTCCCGTGCTCGAATCGTCGGGTTTGATCCTGCATGCCGGACGCCAGGCACTCGGCCGCACCATCATCGACTTCTGCACGTGGCGCGACGCCGGACTCGGCGCACCCAGGATCGCGGTGAACGTCACCGCGTTTCAACTGAGGGACAGGAATTTCATAGCCGATATCCAGCACGAGCTCGCGGTCGGAAAGTGTGAACCAGTTGCATTGTCGATCGAGCTTACGGAAAGCGGCCTCGTGACGGCGGAGCACCAAGTGAGGGACGTGCTCCAGACACTGAGAACGCTCGGCATCGTGATTGCGATCGACGACTTCGGCACCGGTTATTCCTCGCTTGCATACCTTGTCACACTGCCCATAGACGAGCTCAAGATCGACCGCGCATTCATCATGAGAATGACTACCGAACCCGCGTACATGGGGCTCGTCAATACCATCATCTCCCTCGCCCACAACCTCAACCTGAAGGTCGTGGCAGAAGGCGTCGAGAACGACGAACAGGCTAACTTGTTGCGCCTTCTACGATGCGACCAGGCGCAGGGTTACCTCTACAGCAAGCCGGTTCCGGCAGAGGATTTCGCCAAGATGCTCGATTCTTCACATCCGATTTACAACCTGGTCTAAATCTGTCGCAAGCGCGGCACCGTCAACCAGACACCAACACATCGGGTTTGGTGGGGTCGGACACGACAAGCCGCCTGTGGGCGGCTTTGTTCATGGCCCCGGTGCGCAAGTCGATTAAAATTACGGCCTCTATCGCCGTCTGCACCGCCGCCGAATTTTCCGATGAGTTCCGTTCCCGCTGTCCCGAAATCCGTTCCTGCGACCGCCACGTGGCGCGAGCTGCGCGAAGCCATCGATCGCGGCATGCTGCGCACCCGCGGCTCTCTGCGCGCGCGTCTAAAGAAAATCGAGAAGTCGGCCCGCGGCGGCAGGGATGTGTCCGCCGAACTCGGCAAGCTCGCTGCCGATGCGCAGCGCTCGGTTGAACAGGCACGGCAGCGGCAGGCACGGTTGCCGAAGGTCGCGTATCCCGAGGAATTGCCGATCAGCGCCAAGCGCGGCGAGATCGCCGATGCGATTCATGCCCACCAAGTCGTGATCGTGTGCGGCGAGACCGGCTCGGGTAAAACCACGCAGTTGCCGAAAATCTGCCTGGACCTGGGTCGCGGCGTGCAAGGCATGATCGGCCATACCCAGCCGCGCCGGATTGCGGCGCGCTCGGTGGCGGCCCGGGTCGCCGCGGAACTGCATACGCCACTCGGTGAAGCAGTGGGATTCCAGGTCCGTTTTACCGACAAGACCAGCGCCGACAACTACCTCAAGGTCATGACCGACGGCATCCTGCTGGCGCAGACCCAGGCGGACCGCTCGCTGTCGCAGTACGACACGCTGATCATCGACGAGGCGCACGAGCGCAGCCTGAACATCGATTTTCTGCTGGGCTACATCAAGCAACTGCTGCCGCGGCGTCCGGAACTCAAGTTGATCATCACCTCGGCCACCATCGACGCCGACCGTTTCTCCGCGCATTTCGACAACGCGCCCGTGGTCGAAGTGTCCGGCCGGCTGTATCCGGTGGATGTCTGGTACCGGCCGTTCGATGAAGACGACGAGGATGAGCACGAGATCGATTTGCCCGAGGCAATCGTCAACGCCATAGACGAGGTGACCGCGCACACGACCAGCGGCGATGTGCTGGTGTTTCTGCCGGGCGAGCGAGAGATCCGCGATGCGGCGGAGGCGTTGCGCAAGCATCATCCGCAAGGCATGGAAATCCTGCCGTTGTTCGCCAGGTTGTCGGCGCAGGACCAGGAACGCATTTTCTCCTCCGGCGGCGCTGCGCGGCGCATCGTGCTGGCCACCAACGTGGCGGAAACGTCGCTCACCGTGCCCGGCATCCGCTTCGTGGTGGATTCGGGTCTGGCGCGCATCAACCGCTACAGCTACCGCAACAAGGTCGAGCTGCTGCAGGTCGAGAAGATATCACGGGCATCGGCGAACCAGCGCGCCGGGCGCTGCGGCCGCGTCATGAACGGCATCTGCGTACGGCTGTACGGCGAAGAGGATTTCAAGGCGCGCACCGAATTCACCGATCCGGAGATCCTGCGTTCGTCGCTCGCCTCGGTCATCCTGCGCATGGGTGCGCTCAAGCTCGGCGACATCGAGGATTTTCCCTTCGTCGACGCCCCGGCCTCGCGCATGATCGCCGACGGCTACCAGTTGCTCGCCGAACTGGGCGCCGTCGATGAAGCGCGCGCGCTGACGCCCGTCGGACAGCAGCTCGCGAAACTGCCGATCGACCCGCGCGTCGCACGCATGCTGGTCGCCGCGAAGCAGGAGGGATGCCTCGCCGAGGTTCTGATCGTCGCGGCAGCGCTGTCCGTGCAGGACCCGCGCGAACGGCCGATGGACAAGCAGGAGGCCGTGATCCAGGCGCACGCCGAGTTCGTCGACGACCGCTCGGATTTCCTGTCCTATCCGCGCATCTGGAAATGGTTCGAAGAAGCGCTGGTGCACAAGAAATCGAATCGCAAGCTGGTGCAGGACTGCCATGATCGCTTCCTTTCCTACCTGCGGCTGCGCGAATGGCGCGAGCTGCATAGCCAGTTGCATACGGTGATAGCCGAGATGGGATGGCGGCTGAACGAGAAGGAGGCGGGCTACGAGGAAATCCATCGCGCGCTGCTGGCGGGCCTGCTGGGCAACATCGGTTTCAAGTCGGACGAGGCGGGCATCTATCTCGGCGCGCGCCAGATCAAGTTCGTATTGAGCCCGGCCTCCGGTCTCAAGAAGAAGGGGCCGAAGTGGGTGATGGCGGCGGAGCTGACCGAAACCACGCGGCTCTATGCGCGCGGCGTGGCTGCGATCGAGCCGGAATGGATCGAACGGCTGGGCCAGCACCTGGCCAAACGCAGTTACCGCGAGCCGCACTGGTCGAAGGACAGCGGATCGGTGGTCGCCTACGAGCAGGTCAGCGTATACGGTCTGGTAGTGGTGCCGAAGCGGCGCATGCAATACGGTCCCATCGAGCCGAAAGAAGCGCGCGAATTGTTCATCCGCGGTGCGCTGGTGGCGGGCCACTATCACGGCCAACCGGAGTTCCTCGAGTACAACCGCCATCTGATCGAGGATGTGCAGCAACTCGAGCACAAATCGCGCCGCCACGACGTGCTGGTCGACGACGAGGCGATTTTCGCGTTCTACGCCGAGCGCATTCCCGAGGGGATCTCCAGTGCGGTGGATTTCGAAAAATGGCGCCGGCAGGCCGAGCGTGAGAATCCGAAATTGCTATTCCTCAGCCGCGAATACCTGATGCGCCACGCCGCGGAACAGATCACGGAGGATCTGTTCCCCGACGCGCTCACCGTCGGCATGCAGACCTTCGACCTGTCCTACCGCTTCGACCCGGGTCATGCGCTCGACGGCGTGACCATGATCGTGCCGCTGCACCTGCTCAACCAGTTGGACGAGCGCCGCTGCGAATGGCTGGTTGCCGGGCTGCTGAGGGACAAGATCACGTATTTGCTCAAAGGGCTGCCCAAGGGCCTGCGCAAGCATTTCGTGCCGGTGCCGCAGGTGGTGACCGCTTGTCTGGAAATCCTTGATCCAGATAGCGGACCGCTGACCGACGCGCTGTCGCAAGCTTTGTTCAAGAAGACCGGGGTTGAAGTCCCGCCCGATGCCTGGGACGTCGCCGATCTGCCGCCGCACCTGCTAATAAATTTCCGCGTGGTTGACGAGAAGGAACACGAGATCGCGACCGGGAGGGACCTGCCCGCGCTGCGCAACCAGCTCGGCGTGAAGGCGCGCCGGACATTCAGCGAAACCGCCAGCACCGCCTTTGAGCGAAAAGGTTCGACGAGTTGGGATTTCGACGAATTGCCCGAACAAGTGGAGGTTGACCGTGGCAGGGGAAAGCTGGTCGGTTATCCGGCAATCGTCGACGAGGGCAAGTCGGTCGGCCTTACCTTGCTGGATACCGAGGCGGAGGCGGAGGCGGCGACGCGGCGGGGGCTGCGCCGGCTGTTCCAGCTTGCGTTGCAGGAACAGATGAAGTTTCTCGCGCGCAACCTTCCCGGCTTCAACGAAATGCAGTTGCGCTACGCGCTGCTGGACGAACAGGGCAGCGGCAAGCAGGACAAGTCCGCGATGGCCGACCGGTTGCGGGATGAGTTGGTCACCGCAATTTCCGATCGTGCCTTCTTCGTCGAGCAGGAGCCGATACGCAACCGCAAGCAGTTCGAAACCAGGGCAGCGAAAGGCAAAACGCGGTTGATGGACGTTGCGCAGGAAATCTGCCGCATCGCGGGGGAAATCCTCGCCGAGCATCAGTCGCTGCGCACGAAGCTCGGCCAGCCCCAATACGCGGCTTGGCCGCGTGCGCTGGCCGATATCCGCGCGCAGCTCAAGGAATTGCTGTCCCCAGGATTTCTGGCCGTCGTGCCGTTCGATCGCCTCAAGCACTATCCGCGCTACATCAGGGCGATCGCAATGCGGCTCGACAAGATCGCGTCCAATCCGGAGCGCGACACCAACTGGCAGCAGCAACTGGCGCGCTACTGGCAGACCTACCAGACCAGTCTGGTCGCCGACCGCGCCCGCGGCGTACGCAGCCCCAAACTGGAAGAACTACGCTGGATGCTCGAGGAGTTGCGGGTCTCGCTGTGGGCGCAACAGTTGAAGACGCCTTACCCGGTGTCCTTCAAGCGGGTCGAGAAATACTGGAGCGAGCTTTAGTCCGGGCTGATCATTACGCAATTAGCAAAGCCCTTACTTCCGTCGGTTTGGCTTTTTCCATCTCGGAATAATAGAGGATGCCCGCGGCGAGCAAAACGAACCGGACCAGATAAGCCAAAAAGAGAACATGATGAATGCGCGCGAGCGACGAATTCATGCTGAAACAATTCTAAAGTATTTCTAATCGACGAGAGCCGCGATCGGAAAAATTTAGCGGGCGAAGGCTCTGGGAACCATTCAAACGATAATTGAAAAAGGCGATAACGAACCAACTACCCCGGTATTACGACAGTTAGCTACTTCTGATTGGAGCCGAAGTGACCTTCCGAATTGAACACACCGTTCGGACCTGTATTCCGTTCTTTCTCCTTTTGACGTTGTTTGATCTCCGCTAATTTCCGCCAGTGACCTTCACCAAACCGGTCGAGCGCTCGCGTCACATACTCGCGGCCGTCCACAGTGCTCACATCAAGATGTATTGCATCCAGCGCTCCCTTAGTTTCGTCGCCTAGGTCATCACCGCAATAAAGGAAATACGCAACTTCGTGCTGCTGATCATACGTCAGTTTCTTGGAAAATCGCTCATACGTATCGGAGTCTGTCGCGATGTCTATTTCCATAATTCTTTTCTTTGCATCGGAATCAATTTGCCTAAATCGCTTGAACGTCTCGTCGTACTGGGCCTTAGGAATAAACTTATACCACTTGTCGTTATATATGCACCCTACCCAGTGCCAATTATCCGTGCTTGAGGCGTAGAGCTCGCCTTCCTCCGCGAACTCTCGCACATCTTCTGCCGGCACAGCATTTTCAAATACAAATTGCCCGTCACGATTCATAGGGTCAAGCGCGTTAACACGGACTATCAATTTCGGCTTAAACATCCTTGCCAGAATGTACATCCAATTCATTCTTCGAATACGAGGCTCAGCCATCGCAACTATTCCTTGATTAGTGTGCTGGGTAAAATCATTGTCGAACGACTCTCTACGCTGCGAATGCCTTAGTCAAGCTTCATCTTTTAGTTGGCACATAACGGCACGCAATGACACGTAATGACACACATCCTCCTTACGTCAAAGATCGTAGAAAGATTGTAGGGTCAGATGGACCAATCCGAGATCCACCGCTTCGCACGGTTGAGCACGACCCCAGGCCACAGGCCATTGGAGATTCACCTTTTATTTCGACGGAATCTTTACGCGGGACGCGCCGCGAGACGAACACCCAAAGCGCGCGCCACCTTGAGCACGGTATCAAAGCGAGGCTTTGCGCCAGGAGCGAGAGCCTTGTACAAGCTCTCGCGCCCAAGCCCTGAGTCTTTGGCGACCTGTGCCATTCCCCGGGCGCGAGCGACGTCTCCAAGGGCCAACAGCAGGAGATCTGGGTCGTCTGTTTCCAGAATCGCGGTCATGTATTCCGCGACGGCTGCATCATCGGTCAGATATCGTGCTGCATCGAAGGGCAGCAATTTGCCGGGCTTCTTGGTTTTGCTCATGGCTCCAACTCCAATTGACTCAAGATTCGTTGCGCCCGCTTGATATCGCGCGCCTGAGACGATTTCTCACCGCCAGCGAGCATGACGATGAGAATGCTGCCCCGCCGCGTGAAGTACAGGCGATAGCCTGGACCGAAGTCAACCCTCATCTCGGAGACTTCGCCACCGACTGACTTCCAATCGCCCAAATTGCCAGCCTCCGCGAGGCGGAGCCGAGCAGCGATACGCACCTGTCCCCGTCGATCCTTCAGAGCGTCAAGCCAATCCTGAAACTCCTGCGTCAGCCGGACAGAGAACATGGTTCATTGTATCCATATAGATACAGATGTCAACCAGCGTCGGAGAGCGGACCTCGATACATCAGGGTCAGACGCGCCAATAAACGCAACCCGCCTGCCTTCGCGGCCTTCTTGTCGAGGGTAACCGTTTCAGAGCATCCGGCTTCGAGGTTCGTCTGGCCTAGCAGGCAGTCGGCGAAGTCGGCGCCCCCCCGATCGGCACATCCGCAATGCGGTCCAGTCCAGACTGCGTCACTTTAAGCAGGTAACGCCAGCGTGAGGAAAACTTGATCAGGTATGGGATCCGCTCACGTGTGTCTCCCTCCGGGATTCAGACCGTCGGTCCGATGTTCTGATTCAAGCGGAAAAAATTGGTTGGATCATAAGCGTTCTTCAGAGCCACCAGGCGATCGTAGTGATTCAGATAGGCAGAGCGCGTGCGCTCTTGATCTTCCTCGCCGAGGAAATTCGAATAGGCGCCCGAGGTCGACCACGGTTCGATCGCGGCCCACAGCGCGCAGGCCCAGGCGATGTTCCGTTGTATGTCTGCCGGATCAGTCCAGGTCGCGGCAGCGTTCAAGCAATAGGCCGCGTTCCCCAGTTGGGCCGCGCCGCCCAACTGATACACCGTCAGAGCCGACAGGGGCGATACCATCCGGCTGGCCCCATCGACGATGACATCGATGGCAGCGTCGCTGAGCTCGGCCAAGTAGGCGGTCTTCCAGTAGTTGTGGCGTCCCGGCGGTTGCGCGGCGTCGAACATGGTTTGGTGAGTGACATAAGGCTTCAGAGCGATGCCGTCAACAACGGGTGATCCGAAGGCGCGTAAAGGCTGCACTACCCGCTCACCTGCCTCGATCACTCCGGCATAGCAGACCGAGATTCCGATGACCGGCATGCCGCGCAGAAAAGGCGGCAACGTGGGCAGATGCGGCAGCCGGCGCAAGATAACAATTGTGGTGAGCTCATCGGGTAGGGTGGCGGCGTAGTCGCGGTAAAAACGCAGAACTTCGGTTGCCTTTTCCTGCGGATACAGGATCCAACCGGCGAGTACGATCGGCCCCACCGGGTGCAGACGGAAATGCAGTTCGGTGACGATCCCGAAATTGCCCCCGCCGCGCTGCAAACCCCAGAGCAGTTCCGCGTTTTGCTCCGTGCTCGCGTGCACGCGTTCTCCATCGGAGGTAATCAGATTCGCCGCCAGCAGATTGTCCGCAGTCAAGCCGTGCTTGCGCATCAGCCAACCGATGCCGCCACTCAGGGTCAGTCCGGCGACCCCCGTATCGGACACAATTCCTCCAGTCACTGCCAGGGCGTGCGCCTGCGTCGCGCGGTCCAGGCCACCCCAATTCATACCCGGAGCGACCACTGCGACCCGCTTCTGCGGATCGACTTGAACATCGCGCATGCGCGATAGATCGATAACCAGACCACCGTCGCAAGTCCCGTGACCCGCCACGCTGTGCCCGCCGCCGCGGACCGCGACCAGCAGTTGGTGCTCTCGCGCGAATTCCACCGCCGCCCTGACATCGTCGACGCCCGCACAGCGGGCGATCAGCGCCGGCGTCTTATCAATCATGCCGTTCCACACCCGGCGAGCCTGGTCGAACTCCGCGTCGCCGGGCAGTATGACGGCGCCTTGGAAACGCTTCGCGAATTGGCTGGAGGCAGTGCCGGGGAGGGGTTTCTCAGGCATTATCGGCGGTCAAGGGAAAGCTTTTGCCGCCGATTCTAGCCGGTTCGGCCATTCGATCTTCGCGCCAACGCTCTTCTTCCAAACACTAAACCGCGCGGCCGGCAGGCACCACGATTCTCCATGATGTCCTGCCAAAGCCACGAGTTTCGCCCGGGAATCTTACTTTCCGGCCACGATGTCCTGCTTTGTACTTTCCACGATGGCGAATAACTCCTTCTGCTCTTTCGCGGGCACACCGTAGTTGTTAAGCACCCGCCGGAAGTCCGCCGCCATGGCCTGCCACTCTTTCTCGCTGATATTGAGGTGGCTGTGAGACTCTTTCATTGCGCGGCCGGTGTATTGGCATGGCCCTCCTGTGTGCTGGCAGACCAGGGTGGTCACATGAAACTTCAGCCCTGCCGCGGGAACCCGGTCTCTCGCGGCCTTGATGGCTGGATTTGAATTGAGGACATCGTTGACCAGCAGCAGATCGATGAAGCTGTCCACCACCACGGAGATGGGATAAACCCCTCCCAAACGATCATAGAGCGATTTGGCTGGCTGCGGGTCTGCGGCATTGAGAACGCTTGCCACCACCAGGCTCATCGCGAGGCCTGCCATAGTGGCTGACTTCATAAAAGAACGCACTTTTGACGTGGCAGTTGCTCCTTGGATCACCTTAAACATGTCTTATCCTCCAATAGTCGAAATTGAGTCAAAAGATCCGTTGCGTGGTGACTCGCTACGCCGGTTACCTTGCTACGCCTTGGTTGCCAAAAGCGAAACGCTCTTTACGCCGTACTTCCTGGCCGCGCCCTGGGCGTTATCGGAGATGAAGCGGTATTGCGGATTGTCCTGAATAGCGTCCACCCGCAGCCCGGCCTGCTCGATCGCCGCCACATAGTTGTCCACTTGCATGGCGCCACCGATGCAGGCTGCCCACAAGGTGGCATTGCAGGTAATGCCGTCGGGAAGCTGGGCTTCGGTGACGATGTCGGCAATCGCCAACCGCCCGCCGGCCCGCAACAGACGCGCCGCTTCCTTGAACACCCGGTGCTTGTCCGGCGCCAGGTTGATCACCCCGTTGCTGATGAGCGCGTCGAAGGCGCCGTCGTCGTGGGGCACGCTTTCGATGTACCCCTTCAAGTAGGAAATGTTTTCGAAACCGGCGGCAGCGCGCAAGCGCTCGGCTTTCGCGAGCTGCTGGTCAGTCATGTCCACGCCGACCACCTTGCCGGTCTTGCCGACGTGCAGGGCGGCCACGAACGAGTCCATGCCCGATCCGCTTCCCAGATCGACTACCGTTTCCCCTTCCTGTAGCTTGGCAAGGTCGAAGTAATAGCCAACGCCCGCGAACGAGTCGATGGCGGCCGCCGGAATACGGTCCAGATCGGAGCCGCGATATCCGAGGCGTTCCGCCAACACGCGGCCCAGCTCGAAGTGAAACTCGCCGTGCGGGTTCTGCGCAACCGCCTGATACATGTCCTTGACCTTTTGCTCCAGCTCAAGGGTATTGAGTTGCAGCGGGTTTGCCGTCGCCGTAGTCATGATGCACCTCCTTTTTGGCTGATGACGATCGCTGAGTCGCTTCTCAGCGTGGGCATCACGATAGCGATGGGTTCTTCCGGTTCTCTTCCGGAAATCTTCCGCCTGCGACTTGGCGCGATCTCGCGCGGATCGGCCTGGCCGATGAGGCCGCCGCGGGCGAACCAACGCGGCACGCAAGCGCGCACTTGCTGCTGCGCCGCCGCGAGACCTGAAGCGCCCAACGCCGCCGCTTCCGCGAAGTGCAATTGTCAGTCTTCGCCCCCGACAAACACCCTATCGATGATGCGGCAATGAATATTGACGCGGTTCTGCGGCTAAGCTTTGTCGGTGATCACGAACCACTTTAATCGGGACCCGCAGCGGAATGGTACGCGGGGCAAGGCAGGTTCTGTCGGTGCAGGCTTGATACCGCAGTGTGCCGTTCAGGACCACCAAGCCAGGCCGTTGCGCCTGGGCCACACGGACTGAAGACTCGATAAAGAAGGAGTCGTCGTAGACGACCAAATCTTCCGAGCCATCCGCTATGCGAAACGGCTTGCTTGGCGGATACACTGGCCGGTCCGGGCGCACACCGCCACTTGGCCCAAGCTCAACCGTGATAGGAATCAGGTTTGCATTTCTCACCGGATTGGCCTGCACGTGGTAACCCGGATTAACTCTGACCTGGATGCGCAACGAGCGGCTGTGGCCCGCCTCTATTTCAACCGAGGCAGGAAGCGTCACGGTGACCACGCTCGTTACCTGCGCAAAGCCCAGCGCCGGACAGGAAAGGATCGTGGCGAGGAGGAGGTAAGCAGGCCCGCTACGCTGCGCTTGGATTTCAGCGTTCACTTGCTCTTCAGCAACTCATCCAACCGTGCTTGCAGTTTGATAAGCTTGGCGTCGAAATTACCAGTGTCCAGCAGGGAAAAGAACTGAATCTTTCCGTCGGGATCAATGATCAAGTTGGATGCGATCATGACTTCATCGCGCTGCAGATCGGGCAACACGTGGGGCGGTGGGGCGAAATCTTTGGCGACCGAGCCG
>JACQAP010000004.1 GCA_016194905.1 Betaproteobacteria bacterium | reverse complement strand
AAAGCAAAACAGGAAGCGGCGAGCTTGCTCTGCGTCGGCTTGAACCAGGACGCAATCGGTCTACCGCTTCCCCGCTCTCAGGTCCGGCCAGACCTGAGAACACAAACAACATACACGTACAAAACGAACATACAAGGACGCAGAGAAAAACTGGGTCTGGAAATCTCGGATTGCGCGGTGCCCGTTTTGCATGGGCTCGTTGCGTATCTCCGAAACCCGATTTCTGTTTTTGTCGATCCTTTCCTCTGCGTCCTTTGCGCCCTCTGCGCCTCTGCGTTGAGATTTTCTTTACAGACTTTCCAGGGAGAGAGAGATGGCAGAAGCGGCGGGACAGAAGAAACTGACGATTTTCGATCTGCAGGCCAAAGTCGACCGCGGAGAGAAGATTTTCCAGGTCACTGCGGTGGACTATCCGACCGCGCAACTGGTCGACCGCTCCGGCGTAGATTGCATTCTGATCGGCGACTCGCTGGGGATGACCGCGCTCGGCTATTCCGGCACGGTGCCGGTGACGATGGACGAGATGATCCATCACGCCAAGGCAATCTCCCGCGCGGCGAAGCGCGCCATCCTGGTCGGCGATCTGCCGCTCGGCGCTTATCATGCGTCGACCGTAGATGCGATCAACAACGCCATGCGCATGCTCAAGGAAGGCGGCACCGATGTCGTCAAGATCGAGGGCGGAGAAGATTTTGCGCCGGTGGCCGAGGCGGTGGTCAAGTCCGGCGTGCCGGTCATGGCCCACATTGGCCTGACGCCGCAACTGGTGTCCAAGCTCGGCGGTTTCAAGGTACAGGGCAAGAGCGCGGAGACCGGGGTGCAGTTGCTGAAGGATGCATTGTCGATGGAGAAGGCCGGCTGCTTCGCGATCGTGCTCGAAGCGATTCCGGATCGCGTTGCCCAGGTCATTACCGAGAAGCTCACGATTCCCACCATCGGCATCGGTGCCGGTCCGCATTGCGATGGGCAGAACCTGGTACTGCACGACATGGTCGGCCTGTTCGACCGCTTCACGCCGAAATTCGTCAAGCGCTATGCGAATTGCTGGGACGTCATCGGCAAGGCGTTGGCCGATTTCCAGGAAGACGTGCACAAGGGGCGGTTCCCGCTGGCCGAACACAGCTTCACCATGAAGGAAGACGAGTACCAGGCGTTCATGCAGAAGGTCGGCAAGGGCTGATTAAGACCAACTGCGGTTAACACGAAGGATCACGCGTGTTCAATGAGTTTTCGCCTTTCCGGCCGGAGGGAAGTTCAGCGGCCCTTGTCGCCGATGAAACCGCTCTCCGTGAGTTTGTCTCCGACCGCACGGCGGCGGCGAAGCCATGTCTCATATTCATCGGGCGGTTGCGGCTTGGCGATGAAGAAGCCCTGGGCTTCGTCGCAACCCAGCTTGGTCAGCAGCATCAATGCAGCGTGGTCCTCCACGCCTTCGGCCACCACCTTCAGTCCCATGTTGTGGCCGAGCTCGATGGTGGAGCGGACGATGACCGCATCGTCCTTGTCCGCAACCATGTTGCGCACGAACGAACGGTCGATCTTCATCTCCTTCACCGGCAGCTTCCTGATGTACGCAAGGGAGGAATGACCGGTACCGAAGTCATCGATCGACAACCGTAAGCCCAGTTTGTGCAATCGTTCCAGTGTTTCGTGCGCGCGCGCGGGGTCTTCCATGACCGCGCTTTCGGTGATCTCGAGGCAGACCAACTGCGCGGGAACCTTGTACTTTGCAGTCAGTTCGGATACCACACGCGGCAGATCGGGACTCATCAGGTCGCGTACCGATATGTTGACCGCGATCTTCACGTCTGTCCCGCGCATATGCCACTCGCCGCACTGGCTTAGCGCGCGTTCCAGCACCCAGCGGGTGACCGCCTTGATGTAGCCGGTCTGCTCGGCGAATGGAATGAAGTCGATCGGCATGACAAAGCCGCGCTTGGGATGGACCCAGCGCACCAGTGCCTCCACGCTGTCCGAAGCACCGGAGCGCAAGTCGACCTTCGGCTGGTAGTACAGCGTCAACTGGTCTTCTTCGACGGCGCTGCGAAGTTCTCCGAGCAAGGACAGTTGGCTCGGCTTGCCCAGTTCGAAGTCCGATTCGTAAGTGGTGAAGCTGGCATTGTTGCGCTTGGCGACATACATGGCGATGTCGGCATGGCGGATGAGCGTGGCCGTGTCCTCCGCGTATCCCGGAAATACCGCAATGCCGATGCTTGCGCCCAGGTCGATCGGCTGTCCTTGCGTCAGGATCGGCGTCGCCAGAGCCCGTTCCATCTGATTCACGACGCTCTTGGCGCGCGGCATTCCCCCCGTGGGCAGCAACACGGCAAATTCATCGCCGCCGAAACGGGCGACTGTCTCGGATTCGCGCAGCAATTCCCGCAGTCGCCGCGCGACCCCCAGCAGAACCTGATCGCCCACCGGGTGGCCCAGGCTGTCGTTGATGGGTTTGAAGCGATTCAGGTCCATCATCATGACGACAACCGGCTCGCCGTTCTGCCGGCTGCTCTGGATCGCGTGTTCGAGCCGGTCGATGAACATCGCGCGATTGGGCAGCCCGGTCAGCGTGTCTTCGTATGCCAGCCGCAGGATTTTCGATTCGCGCTCGAAAATCCCCTGGAGCATATGGTTGAAGCTGTCGGCGAAATCGCCGATCTCGTCCGTCCGTCCGGTCTCGGCCTTCTGCGAATAATCGCCGTCGCGAACCTTGCGGGCCACGCCGGCCAGCCGATTGATCGGGCCTGCGATGCCTCTGGCGATCAAGATCGAACCGAGGACCGAGAGCGCGATGCTTGCCAGCGCCAATGCAATCAGCGTGTCGCGCAGGCGAGTGAACGGCGCCAACCCCTCCTTCAACGAACGTTGCAGAACTGCGGCGATTTGGATGTCGCCGCGCTCGTGCAATATCGAGAGCCGTGTTTCGTAGTCCTCGTCCAAGAACGGCAGCGTTACGGTGGGGCGCTCCGCGCCAAGCCGATCCGCGAGTTCCCCGCGCGAGACGGGCGGCAAGGTGGAGGCATGCACCGTCCAGTTGCCGCGGCCGCTACGGGACAGAAAGGAAACCTGCAGTCCGGACAGCGCCTGCAGATCCAGTGCGACGGCGTCGTCTATGACGAAACCCATTGCAACCCAGGCGATCGGTATCGGGGCGAGCACCGGCACGACGACGACCTGATAGGGACGGCCGTCGATCAGTACCGTGTCCGAAGCCCTGCCTTGCTGCTGCGCGGTCCCGATCAACTCCGGGAACGGAAATTCCGCTTGCTGCGTTATGGTGTGCAGGGAATTGGCGAGCAATTTTTTGTCCAGGTCCGCCAGCATCACGACGTTGGCGTTGATGCGACGCCCGTGATTGCCGAGCACCGAGGCGATGGTGCCTTCGTCCCGGGTGGCGATCGCTTCACGAAAAGCGAAGTCGGCGGCAAGCACGGATGCCGCCTGTGCGAGCTGCTGGCTGTTCTGTTCCAGCAGTCGCCGGAATACACGCTCGCCGACGACGAGTTCCTGCGCGATCTGATTCTTGGCGATGCGTTCGTTGGCCGCGCTCATCAAAAAAAGCGCGACCCCCTGCAGCGCGCATAGCAGGAGCACGAAAAAAAAGATGATGCGGGTCTGAAGGCTGCGTAGCACCACGGGGAGCGTCTATAGGTAAGGATGCCAGACGCGTAACTGATATTCGACCGCGGGCAGCCCTTCCCGCCTGGCCGAAGCGGATTTGCGGGTCTTGGCGAAATAGGGCGTGTCCACCCTGTAAATATATCCCACCATCGACTCATGGATGTTGCATCCGCGCTCGTCCGGACCAGGTTTGTCGAAATCCACCCGTTGCGCCGGTGTCCAGAATCGGCATGCCGTGTTCATCGCCGGGCAGGCTTCACCACGCCAATAGCGGTCGGAGTAAGTTGAATCTTAAATGAAAAACAAAGAAAGGCCGGCATGAAGCGGCTGCGGATCATGCTTCTTTTCCGTGCGGATGCGGCGTTTCCCGGGCGGCGGCAATAATATCGGACACGTCACCGTCGTCCGTCTTAAACTTTGCAGATGGATAGTTCCGCCCGTCATCCGGCATTGTCGGAGTTCGATCTGATCTCGCGTTATTTCACGCGCGCGCCGCGCCACACCACGCTCGCGGTCGGCGATGACGCGGCATTGCTGTCGGTGAGCCCGGGGTGCGAACTGGCTGCCTCGACCGACATGCTGGTCGAGGGCGTGCATTTTTTCCCGGACGTCGATGCGCAGGCACTCGGCCACAAGGCGCTGGCGGTGAATCTGTCGGACCTCGCGGCAATGGGGGCGATGCCCCGATGGACGATGTTGTCGCTGGCATTGCCGGACGTGGATACGCAATGGCTGGAACGATTCTCGCGCGGTTTCTTTGCGCTGGCCGACAAGCATGGTGTGGATCTGATCGGCGGCGACACCACGCGCGGGCCGCTGAACATCAGCGTGCAGATCATGGGTGAAGTCAGGCGGGGGAAAGCGTTGCGGCGCGACGGCGCGAAAGTCGATGACGATATCTGGGTGTCCGGCCAGCTCGGCAATGCGGCGGCGGCCGTTGCATACCGGCGCGGCGAATTGAATCTGGAGCAGGCGGCGCTCGATCGTTGCCGGATCCGGCTGGATTGGCCGACGCCGCGCGTCGCGCTCGGCCTGGAGTTGAGTGCGCTGGCCCACAGCGCAATCGATGTATCGGACGGATTGTTGGGCGATCTCGCGCATATCTGCGAATGCTCGGGTGTCGGTGCCAAAGTCGAGTATTCCGCCGTCCCGTGTTCCGCGGATCTGCTGCCTTTGCGCGATCAAGAGCGGGTCAGTCGCGCCATACTCGCCGGAGGCGACGACTATGAACTATGCTTCACCGCCGCACCGGAACGCGCAGCCAGGATCGAGGCGCTTTCGACGACGCTGGACATCGCCTTGACGCGCATCGGCAGGATCGTCGAGGGAAATGCGGTTACCGTATTCGATTCGGCCGGCCGGCCGTTGCCTGTGAAGGACAAGGGATTTGACCATTTCCGCTGACGTTGCCGGGCGACCATCGGCGCGTTTCGTTTTCTCGCACCCGGCACATTGCATCGCGTTCGGGTTCGGCATCGGGCTGATCCCGGTTGCGCCCGGCACATTCGGCACGTTGCTGGCGCTGCCGATGCATGCCTGGCTGCTTCCCAGGATGGGCGACCAGGCATTCGCTGCGCTGCTGCCGGGAATGTTCCTGCTCGGAGTCTGGGCCTGCCAGGTCACCGGCAGGAGACTCGGGGCGCACGATCACGGCGGCATGGTCTGGGACGAGACCGTCGCTTTCCTGATCGTGCTGTACTTCACGCCGGCTTCCCCGGCGTGGCAGGCGTTTGCATTTCTGCTGTTCCGCCTGTTCGACATCGTCAAACCGATGCCGATCCGGCATTTCGATCGCACCATCCGCAACGGCCTGGGCGTGATGTTCGATGATCTGCTGGCGGCGTTCTACACGCTGTTATGCCTGGCCGGCTGGAAATTCTCGTTCGGATGAACTTAAATTCGGTACTTGAACCACGGAGGACACGGAGGAAAGGCAAGAGCAAGGAAAATGCTCGGGTTGGGATGTTTCGGTGGCTGATGATCCGTCACGGCGAAAGTTGGCGGCACAGATCCGCGAATAACTATCCTGCTCTTAACCCCGATTTGTTCTTCCTCCGTGTCCTCCGTGGTGAATAGCTTTTCATGAGATGAACGGGATGGACGCGGAACTCTACGAATTGTCGGGAAGGGTCGGCGATGCCCTCAAGGCTCGCAAGCTGATGATGACTGCCGCGGAATCCTGCACTGGCGGCTGGATCGGTCAGGCCATTACCATGGTGCCGGGCAGTTCGAAGTGGTTCGACCGCGGCTTCGTCACTTATACGAATGAAGCCAAGCAGGACATGCTCGGGGTCAGCGCCGAAACATTGAATGAATTCGGCGCAGTGTCCGAGCAGACGGTGCGGGAAATGGTTGCTGGTGCCCTCACCCGAAGCCGTGCGCAGATTGCAGTGGCGGTCAGCGGCATCGCCGGACCGGACGGCGGCTCGCCGAACAAGCCGGTCGGCACGGTGTTGCTGGCGTGGGCGGAAAAGGGCGGCGGCGTAACGGCGCAGTCCATTCGCTTCCGAGGCGACCGGGATGCCGTACGCCGGCAGACGGTCATGGCTGCACTCGAAGGAGTGCTCGCGTTGCTCGGCCGGAATTCCTGAGCCTTGCATCGCCGCGTTACGACGAATGCTGTCGAATCGCCAGCACCGCCTGGTTGCGCAATGTCTTCAGCAACGCGAGTTCGTCGGCGGGGATCTTCAATCGCCCGGCGGCGTCCGCGTCGCCGTACAGCATCCCAATCGGTTTCTTGTTGATGAGGATAGGAAACAGCACGAACGACTGCGCCGGAATCAGTTTTCGGAACCAGTCCGGAACATGCGAACGGATGCTCTCCGCTTCGGTGTCTTCTATCAGAATATCTGCGCCATTGGTGATGGCTGCCTGGAACACGTCGCGCGAGCCGCCGATCGGGATGCCGAAACCCTTGCGAATGATCTCGTCTATGTTCGCGCCGAAGCCGAAGCGTCCCTTGAGGGTATGGGTGGATGGATCGCGCACGCATAGCAGAACACGCGTAAAACCCATGCCGCGGTACATCGCTTCGAGGATGATGCGCAGGACATCATTCAACTGATAGTCGCTGACCAGGGCGTTGGTGATGTCCTGGATGCCGGCCGTGAGCAGCGCTTTGCGGTTTGATTCCCGTGGCGCGCCTTCTTCCGGCAGGGCGGCCACCGGTGTCGTCAGCGTTGCGTGCTCGATGGCGGTCTGCAATTGATCGGTCCGCGTTTGTCCCGCGGTCGGTTTTTCCGCTTTTACCGCCAGGGCGACACGGGCCAGGAAACCATCCGCCGCGCGCAGATCGAGCGCGGCCGCATCGCGCTTGAGATCGAGCATCGATTGCTGGATTGCAGTCTCCAGGGTCTGCGGGGTGACATTCAGACCCTTGCCGAACTTGGCGACCAGCGCGTGCATGCGCTGGTCGCGTGCCCGCGCATCGGATTCGCGAAGGGTGGCGCAAAGGTTCGAACTCAGTTCCGCAATTGCACGCAACCGATCTTCGGCGCCTGACGGCCGGCGCACCTGCTCGTCCGGCAGCTTGCGCATGCTCTGCACCATGCGTTCAGGAAAATTCCAGGCACGGGCCACGCCAACGCCCAGTTCCTCGAAGCTGATGCCCAGCACTTTCAGCGACGCCTGCTTCTCGTCGGCGGTGCCCTGTTCCACCAGGCGATCGATCTGCAGCGCTTCTTCCACGAGATAGAAGCGTGCCAGCAACCGGCCGAGATCGTGGAACACGGTGCAGATGAAAGCCTCCTCGCCGTCGCGGATGTTGGCCTTGGCGACAAGTTCGCGCGCCAGCAGTCCGCTGAAGTAGCCCGCTACGACGTCTTCCTTCAACTGCGCGGCCTGGGCCTTGTTCTGCAGATGCTCCATCAGCATCAGGGTCATCGCCACGCTGCGGATGCGGTCGAAGCCGAGTATGACGACGGCCCGCGACACGGTGCTGATGGTGCCGCCGTACTGTCCGAAGTAAGCAGTGTTGACCAGCCGCAACAGCTTGTTGGTCAGTGCGAAATCCTTGAGGATGGTGTTGGACAGCGCGGATGCATTTTCATCGGCCGATCCGGTGACGCGGTTGATCGTGCTGATGGTGTTGGACAGCGCCGGGAAGTCGCTCTTGTGGCGCATTCGCCGCAGCAGGAACTCGAGCGTGCCGCTGGCGTCTGCGCCGGGACCGTCGGCGGAGGCGGCGGGGTCCAGGTATTCGCGCAACGCCTCTTCCATTTCCTCGGCACTGGCGTAGCGGCGTTCCGGTTGCGGTGCCAGTGCCTTGAACACCAGGTCGTCGAGCTTTTCGTCGACCTCGGGATTCAGCGTGGAGGGCGCGGCGATGGACTCGTTGGCGGCGCGGTGCAGGATCTCGAAGACGTTGCGGCCGTTCACCGCGGGCCGGCCGGTCAGCATCTCGTAGAGCACGACGCCGGCCGAATAGAGGTCGCATCTTGGCGTGTAGAGGCCGCTGTTCACGTATTCCGGCGCGAGATAGCAGGGCGTGCCGCGCAAGCCGTCCGGCGTGTCAGGGGTGTTGTCGGCGATCCGCTGGGCAATGCCGAAGTCCATGACCCGCGTGCCGCCGTCGGCGGTCAGCATGATGTTGCCGGGCTTGATGTCCCGGTGCATCACACCCTTGTGATGGGCGTAACCGAGTGCGGCGAGCAGTTCGACTGCGATCGCGACGGCGCGCGACGGTGACAGGCGGCGCTCGCGCTTGATCATCTGCGAAAGCACGGTGCCCTCGACGTATTCGAACACCAGGAAGGGCAGTTCGCTTTCCTCGCCCGCATCGAACAGTGGGACCACGTTCGGATGCGAAAGCTGGCTGACCATGCGCGCCTCGGCCAGCAGGGTATCGACGCGGCGCCGGTGCTCCTCCGCCTTGCCGCCGACCACGGGTGTCTTGATCGCGACTCGTCTGTTGAGCCGGGTGTCGCGGGCCAGGTAGACCGTCCCCTGCGCGCCCGCGCCGAGGGTGCGCTGAATCTCGAAGCGATTGATTTTTTTTGGAGCGGACGCGGCCAACATGTTCTGGTTACGGCAAAACCGCAAGCGCCTTTAACAAGCCCGCGCATGTTCCGAGCATGGGCGGCAGGTGCCTGAAAAAGCGCGGAAATTGCAGCTCCGGCGCCCCGGCGTTGTTATGCAATAATGCTGCGTTCACAAGAGAGGAAAACTGCATGGACGAAAATCGAAGCAAGGCACTTGCCGCCGCCCTTTCCCAGATCGAAAAACAGTTCGGCAAGGGCTCGATCATGCGCCTTGGCGAAAAGGACATAGCCAAGGATGTGGAAGTGGTTTCCACCGGCTCGCTGGGCCTGGACCTGGCACTTGGCATCGGCGGTCTGCCGCGCGGGCGCATCGTGGAAATCTACGGACCGGAGTCCTCGGGCAAGACCACGCTGACCTTGTCGGTCATCGCGCAGATGCAGAAAATCGGCGGAACCGCTGCGTTCATCGACGCCGAGCACGCGCTCGATCCGCAATATGCGCAGAAGCTCGGTTGCAACGTTTCCGAGCTGCTGATCTCGCAGCCTGACAACGGTGAGCAGGCGCTGGAGATCGCCGACATGCTGGTGCGTTCCGGATCGGTGGACGTCGTGGTGGTCGACTCGGTTGCGGCACTGACCCCGAAAGCGGAAATCGAAGGCGAGATGGGCGAGCCGCAGATGGGCCTGCAGGCGCGGCTGATGTCTCAGGCCCTGCGAAAACTGACCGCCAACATCAAGCGTTCCAACACGCTGGTGATTTTCATCAACCAGATCCGCATGAAGATCGGTGTCATGTTCGGCAACCCCGAAACCACGACCGGAGGCAATGCCCTGAAATTCTATGCCTCCGTGCGCATCGACATCCGCCGCATTGGCTCGATCAAGAAGGGCGAGGAGGTGGTCGGCAACGAGACCCGCGCCAAGGTGGTGAAGAACAAGGTGGCGCCGCCGTTTCGCCAGGCTGAATTCGACATTCTCTACGGCGAGGGCATTTCACTCGAAGGCGAGCTCATCGAACTGGGCGTGCTCTATAAGATGATCGAGAAATCCGGCGCCTGGTACAGCTACGGCAAGGATCGCATTGGCCAGGGCAAGGACAACACCCGGGAATTCCTCAAGGAACACCCTGAGATCGCCAGGGAGATCGAGACCAAGATTCGCGCCCACGTTGCCGAAAAGCCGTTGGCGCAGGTTGTCAAAGCGGAGTAGCGCCTCAAGTTGCCGGCGCGACCGCTCAGCCTGCGCGCCCGCGCGCTGAAAGCCCTGGCGCGGCGCGAACATTCCCGGCAGGAACTGCAGGCCAAGCTGCAACCCTTTGCCGAAGATCCGGACGAAATCGAGCCCCTGCTCGACGATCTGGAAAAGCGCGGCTGGCTGTCCGAGGCGCGCTTCGTCGAGCACACAACCACCGTGCGCAGGCGCAGGTTCGGGGCGGCCCGCATCCTTCACGAACTGCGCGAAAAGGGTGTGTCTGACGCCGCACTCGTGGCAGCGCAATCCCAGTTGAAGGACAGCGAGGTCGAAGCGGCGCGCGCGGTGTGGAAAAAGAAATTCGGCAGCCTGCCCACGACGCTGGAAGAGCGCGCCAGGCAGTCGCGATTCCTCGCCAGCCGGGGATTTTCGGCCGAGATCGTGCATGCGGTGCTGAAGAAATCGTGCGAAGATTGAGGACAAAGCAGAGACAGGATTGAACCACGGAGGACACGGAGAAAACCAAGGGCAAGGAAAATGTGCGGGTCGGAATCTTTCATGGAATGATGATCCGTGGCAAAAAATTGCCAGTTCGGATTCGCGAACAGTCACCCCGATTTTCTCGCCAATTCGCTTTTTGTTGTCTTGTTTTTCCTCCGTGTACTCCGTGGTGCAAGGTTGAGGATCTATTTGGACGGTTCAACAGCAAATGAATAGCAGCGAAATCCGCACGCGTTTCCTCGAATATTTCGAGAGGCAGGGCCATGCCATCGTGGGGTCCAGCCCGCTGGTCCCGGGCAACGATCCGACGCTTCTGTTCACCAACGCCGGCATGGTGCAGTTCAAGGATGTGTTCCTCGGCCAGGACAAGCGTCCTTATGTGCGTGCCACCACGTCGCAGCGTTGCGTGCGCGCGGGCGGCAAGCACAACGACCTGGAGAATGTCGGCTATACCGCGCGCCACCACACCTTCTTCGAGATGCTGGGCAATTTCAGTTTCGGCGACTATTTCAAGCGCGACGCCATTCGTTTCGCCTGGGAACTGCTGACGAAGGAATACGGGCTCGATCCGAACCTCCTCTGGGTCACCGTATACGAAACCGACAACGACGCCTACGACGTCTGGGCCAACGACATCAAGGTGCCGAAAGAGCGCATCGCGCGCATCGGCGACAAGCCGGGCGGGCAGAAATTCCAGAGCGACAACTTCTGGCAGATGGGCGACACCGGGCCTTGCGGTCCCTGCACGGAGATCTTTTACGACCATGGGTCCGGCATCCCCGGCGGGCCGCCGGGAACGCCCGACGCCGATGGTGACCGCTACATCGAAATCTGGAATCTGGTGTTCATGCAGTTCAATCGCGACGAGTCCGGCACCATGCATCCGCTGCCGAAACCGTCGGTGGACACCGGCATGGGTCTGGAACGCATCGCCGCGGTGCTGCAAGGCGTGCACAGCAATTACGAAATCGACCTGTTTCAGGACCTCATCAAGGCGGCCGCGAAAGTGACCGGGGCGAAGGACCTTGCGTCGAGTTCCCTGAACGTGATCGCGGACCACATCCGTGCCTGTTCCTTCCTGATCGTAGATGGCGTCATCCCCGGCAACGAAGGCCGCGGTTACGTGCTGCGCCGGATCATCCGGCGTGCGATTCGCCACGGATACAAACTCGGACAGAACCGGCCGTTCTTCCATAAGCTGGTCGCGGAACTCGCGCGCGTGATGGGTGACGCGTATCCCGAGCTGCGCGTCGCGCAGCAGCGCGTCACCGACGTGCTCAGGCAGGAAGAAGAGCGCTTCGCCGAAACCCTGGAAAACGGTATGAAGATGCTGGAGAACGCATTGCACCGCGAAGACAGGATGCTCGACGGGGAAACTGTATTCCAGCTCTACGACACGTTCGGATTTCCGGTCGACCTGACGGCGGACATCGCCCGCGAGCGCGGCATCACCCTGGACATGGCGGGCTTCGAGTCGGCGATGTCACGTCAGCGCGAGCAGGCGCGTGCCGCGGGTAAGTTCAAGACCAGCCTGGGCGTCGAGTACACCGGCGACAAGACGCGCTTTACCGGCTACGAGCGGCTCGCCGGCGAGGGCAAGGTGACGGCGATCTACGTCGACGGAACGGCCGTGCAGGAGATCGCCTCAGGGCAAAAGGCCATCGTGGTGCTGGATGCCACGCCCTTCTACGCCGAGTCCGGCGGCCAGGTGGGTGACAAGGGCGAATTGGTGGCCGCCGGCGGCACATTCGAGGTCGCCGACACGCAGAAGATTCAGGCCGAGGTCTTCGGCCACCACGGCACGCTCAAGGCGGGCACGCTGAAGGTTGGCGACCAGCTCGAGGCGCGGGTGGACACGGCCCTGCGCGCGCGCACCATGCGCAACCATTCGGTCACCCACATCATGCACAAGGCCCTGCGCGACGTGCTGGGTCCGCACGTGCAGCAGAAGGGCTCTCTGGTCGACGCGGACAAGACGCGCTTCGACTTTGCCCAAGACAAGCCGATGACGGACGAGGAAATTCGCAGGGTCGAACTCCTGGTCAATGATCAGATAATGCAAAACGTCGCGACCAAAGCCCAGATCATGCCGATTGAGGAGGCAAAAAAATCAGGCGCCATGATGCTGTTCGGCGAGAAATATGGCGACGAGGTGCGTGTGCTGGACATTGGCAACTCACGCGAACTGTGTGGCGGTACGCATGTGTCACGCACCGGCGATATCGGCGTGTTCAAGATCTATTCGGAAAGCGGGGTCGCTGCGGGAATTCGCCGCGTTGAGGCCACCACCGGTGTGAGCGCGCTCGCAATGATGATGAACCAGCTGCAGGAATTGCACGAAGTCGCCAGGCATCTCAGGGTGGGACCCGGAGGTGGAATGGTGGAAGCAGCGGTAAACAATCTTCTAGATGAGAAGAAGGCGCTGGAAAAGGAGCTCACACGCCTCAAGTCCAAACTCGCGAGTTCGCAGGGCGATGATCTTGCTGGGCAGGCGATTGACGTGGACGGAGCAAAGGTGCTGGCTGCGAAGCTGGACGGCGCAGACGCGAAAACGCTGCGTGAAACAATGGACAAGCTCAAGGACAAGCTCAAGTCGGCGGCCATCGTGCTTGGCGCCGTCGAAAGCGGGAAGGTCACGCTGATCGCAGGTGTCACGTCCGACCTCACCGCGAAAGTGAAGGCGGGCGAGCTCGTCAATTTCGTCGCACAGCAGGTAGGCGGCAAGGGTGGGGGAAGAGCGGACATGGCGCAGGCCGGCGGAACGGACCCGACGAAATTGTCCGAGGCGCTGGACAGCGTGAGCGACTGGGTGAAGCAGAGAATCGCTCAAACGCCGGCATCGCCGGCCGGGAGGGGAGCATGAACGGACTGGCATACTGGATGGCGGGACTGTCGCTCGCCGCAAGCTCGTTATCCGCGTTCGCGGATGCGCTGGAACTGACCATCTTCCACACGATCACGATCGACGCGCCAGCGGAACAAGTGTGGGCGATGGCGGGCGATTTCGGCGGCATTCAGCGCTGGGCGCCGGGCACCGAATCCAGCCGCCTGATATTGCACGAGCGCAACGAAACCGGCGCGATCCGTGTGTTGCGACGTCGCAGCGACGGCACCCAGGTCACGGAAAAGCTGCTCGACTACGATCCCGACAACCGGCGCATGGCCTATACCTACGTGGATGGCGTGGTGCGGGCATCCGACTACTACTCGGAATTGATGTCAAGGATGCCGGTGACGGCCGTTCGATCGTCGAGTGGCGCGGGCGCTTCAAGCGGCTCGCTTACTGGACCGAGCAGCCTCCCGAAGGACAGGACGACAAGGCGGCGCTGGATTTTCTGAACGGTGCTTATCGCTCCGGGCTCGCGAACCTGAAAAAAGTCCTCGAAGAGCGGTAAAAACGGATTACCGCGGGTTCAGACCACGCTGTGGGGATGTTTCGCCAGCTCATGATGGACGACGCTTTGCAGGATCAGCGTTTCGTTCGGTTGCAGGTCCAGAAACTCCACGCCGCATCGATGCTCGTCGCCCCCACCCTCGATCGCGGCCGAGCTGACAGCCTTGATCCTGCCGCGCAGCCTGAGCTCGGTTTTGACGTCGTACAGGTTCAGCGGCAGCGTGACCGACAAATTATCGCCATTGGCGCCAAGGGCCGTCGCGGAGTGCAGCAACATGCCGGTCGCAGACAAGTTTGAGACGTGCGCCTCGGCATTCCCGGAGGAGGTCTCGACCGTTGCGGCGATTTCGGTTTTTACCCGTGGCGCCTTGCGTACCATCAAGCCCTGGATTTGCTTCGGGAAGGACAGATGCAGATAATCGAATGGCACCCGGATGACTTTGTCCACGAAGCTGACGAAGCCGAATGCGCCCTGTCCCATGAAAACGCGCGCGATTACGCGATCGCCTTCCATCAGCGGTTTCTGCAAGCCGAGGCCGGCGGGTGCGGTGACCAGCAGGCATTGCTTGTCGAGATAACCGATCAGCCGCACGATGGGCCTTTCGTGGGTCACGCTCGCCGGCAACTGCATTTGCAGCCGGTCGCCGGCTTTCAGCCGCATATCCTCGAATTGATAGACGGGCGGCTCGTCTGCAACGGCTTCAGCCGGTGCGGGGTTTGGTTCGGCCATGAGCGAAGGGGCGTGCGTATACCAACAGGGAATCTGCGCGCACATGCACGCGATCCCGTTAACGGTTGCGGGAAGGCAGTTCTTTAGCCGGAAAGCCGCGGCGTGCGATGACCCGCTGCGGTTGCGTTACGCGATCAGAACGGCAGTTGCACGCCCGGCCTGCTTTCCTGCAGCACGCGACGGAAATCCTCCTGGATGCGCTTGAGTGCGGCCGTGTCGTCTGCTTCGAAGCGCAGCACCACCACCGGCGTGGTGTTCGACGAACGCGCCAGGCCGAAACCGTCCGCATACTCGACCCGCAACCCGTCCAGCGTGATGACCTCGCGTGCCGTGGGAAATTTGGCGGTCTTCTGCAGTTTCCCGATCAGCGCGTAGTTCTCGCCCTCGCCGAGCTTGATCTGCAGTTCGGGTGTGTTGATCGAATCGGGAAGTGTATCGAACGCTGCCTTGATACCGGCAACGGCGCTCAGGATTTCAAGCAGCCGCGCGCCGGCATAGGCGCCATCGTCGAAGCCGTACCAGCGCTCCTTGAAAAAAACGTGGCCGCTCATTTCCCCCGCCAGCAGTGCGCCGGTTTCCTTCATTTTGGCCTTGATCAGGGAGTGTCCGGTCTTCCACATCGTCGGTTTGCCGCCGTGACCACGAATCCAGGGCGCCAGATTGCGCGTGCACTTGACGTCGAACAGGATTTCCGCGCCCGGATTGCGCTTCAGCACGTCGGCGGCGAACAGCATCAATTGCCGGTCCGGGAAGATAATCTTACCCTGCTTGGTGACCACGCCGAGGCGGTCGCCGTCGCCATCGAAGGCCAGGCCGATTTCCGCATCGCCTTTTTCAAGCGCGGCGATCAGGTCCTTCAGGTTCTCCGGTTGCGAGGGATCGGGATGGTGATTTGGAAAATTACCGTCGACTTCGCAGAACAACTCCTCGACGTCGCAGCCAAGGCGGCGAAACAGATCCGGGGCGAATGCACCCGGCACGCCATTTCCACAGTCTACCGCGATGCGCATTTTTCTCTTCAGTTTGACGTCGCCGGTAATGCGCTTCAGATAAGCCTCGGCCACTTCGTTCTGGCTGTATGCGCCGTTGCCCGAGGCCAGCTTGTTCGATTCGATGCGCTTGCGCAGTTCCTGGATGGCCTCGCCCGAGAGTGTTTCTCCCGCGATCACCATCTTGAGTCCGTTGTAGTCCGGCGGATTGTGGCTGCCGGTCACCATCACGCCCGATCCCGTCTGCAAATGATGGGTCGCGAAATACAGCATCGGCGTGGTCACCCGCCCGACGTCGATGACATCCACGCCCGCTGCTTGCAGGCCGCGCGCCAGCGCTTGCGACAGGGACGGGCCGGACAGCCGGCCATCGCGGCCGATGCAGACCTTGTCCCGGCCGAGTTCGCGCGCCTGCGAACCTATCGCGCGGCCAACCGACTCGGCGATTTCGGGGGTAAGCGTCTTGCCGACGACGCCACGGATATCGTAAGCCTTGAAGATTTCGGACGGGATGGCGGACATGGTGGAAAGGGAGTTGGTTTGCGGACGATTATCACACACGCGACCTGCATAGTCTGCGCCGAGGTTACTGGCGAGCCGATTGCCTCTTTGTCGTGATTTTTTCGGAAAAGAAGGCCAGCAGCCGCTCCGGCAACCAGTCGAGGTGGCCCGGAAAGGGCCCCGATGCGAACCCGGTATGTCCGCCGCCCTCCGGTAAATCCAGGGTGACGCTGGCCGAGACTTCGCTGGCTGCGGGCAGATAGCGGCCGGGCAGAAAGGGGTCGTTGCGCGCGTGCACGATCAGCGTCGGCACTGCGATGCCACCGAGATCGGGTTTGCTGCTCGCGCGCGTCCAGTAGTCGTCGGTATCCAGGTAACCGTGCAAAGGCGCTGTCACGACGTTGTCGAATTCGCGAAGAGTGCGCGCGTTTCGCACGACGTGTGCTGCGTACAGGGCCGGGAAACGTTCCAGCTTCGCGAGGCTTTTTCTCTTCAGCGTTTGCAGGAAATGATGGCCGTACAGCCGGTTCACGCCGGTGCCCAGCAAGTCTCCCGCCGTCATCAGGTCCACTGGCGCCGAAACGGCCGCCGCCGCATCGATAATTCCGCGTGCGGACGCTTGGCTGCGTCCGAGCCATTTCAGCAACGCATTGCCACCGAGCGATACGCCGGCCGCAAATAACGGGATCGCGGGATTGAGTGCGCGCAGGCGCCGCAGTATCCAGGCGATCTCGTCGGCGTCTCCGGAGTGATAGGCGCGCGGCAACCAGTTAGGTTCGCCGCTGCAGCCGCGGAAATGGATGACGACGCCGCGCCAGTGGCGGCGCGCAGCCGCACGCATCAGCGCGGTCGCATAGTGACTGCCCGAACCGCCTTCGAGGCCGTGGAACAACGCCATCAGCGGCGCGCGATCGGCGCTTTCGTCCACCCAGTCGAGATCGATGAAGTCGCCGTCCGGCGTTTCCCAGCGTTCGCGACGATAAGGCGGCGGACGGCGCTTGAGCAGGAAATACGGATAGATTGTCTGCAGGTGGCCGCCCGGCAGCCACCAGGGCGCACGGTAGGGCCGCATCAGTGAAGGACGGACGGCGGTGCTTCCTGCGGCGCGGCTTCGGGCGCGAGCGGCGACGCGTGATGGACCAGCATGCGCCAACCGCGATCGGTGAGCAGATAGATGTTCGTGGAGAGGACCGGATTGGCTGGTCGCGGATCGCCCGCCACTGCCACATGTTCGTATACGCTGTGTACCGACAGCATGCGTCCGGCGAAGACGCGGTTTCCCGCAAGCCGGAAGCGCAGGCGCGGCCCTTGGGAAAAAATCTGCCGCCAGGATTCGCGCACTTCGACCAGGCCGCTGTGGCGTCCGCCTCCCGGATGGACGCAGACGATGTCTTCTTCCTCGGCCCATACCGCCATCATCTCGACCAGGTCGGCATGTTCGAAGGCGCGATAAAACGCCTGCTCCGCGTCCTGCGGCGTGGCGCAATTTTTGGTGATCACAATGCAGAGTGCCCGTGGATTTCTGCAAGTACCCGGCCCGGCATGAGTTTCATCATACAGTCGAAATGTCCGAGCGGACACGTGCGTTCGAAGCACGGACTGCAGGGGACATCCAGCTTGAGGATTTGCGCGCGTCCGGACAGCGGCGGCGTGAACGCGGGCGAACTGGAGCCGTACAGCGCGACCATCGGGCGATCGAGCGCCGCGGCGACATGCATGAGGCCGGAATCGTTGGTCACGACCATGTCCGCCCCGGACAACACCACCACTGCCTGGTCGAGAGTCGTGCGTCCGCAAAGATTCAGCGCGACGCCCGCGCTGCTTTCGCGAATCGCTTCACCGATGTCGCGTTCCCTGGATGAACCGACGATCCAGACCGCATTGCCCTCGGCGGCCAGCGCGGCGGCGAGTTCGCCGAAGTAGTGCGGCGGCCAGCGTTTGGCCGGCCCGTATTCGGCGCCGGGGCAGAAGCAGACCAAGCGTGACGGGCGCACGAGCCCCAACTGCGCCATCAGGCGATCGCGCTCCACGGGCTCGACTCGCAGTCGCGGATTCGGTAGTTCACCTTCGACCGCGGTGCCGCGCGGTGCGGCCAGATGAGCAAACCGCTGCACCATCAGCGGCAGCGCGCGCTCGTCCAGCTTGCGTGCGTCGGTCAGCAGCCAGCGGCGCGCTTCGCCGACGAAGCCGATGCGCTCGGGAATGCGCGCGAACAGCGGCGCCAGAGCCGACTTGAAGGAATTCGGCAGCACGTAGGCGCGATCGTAAAGTCCCGCTCGCAGCTGCAGGCCGACGTGCAGGCGTTCGCGCAGTGCAAGTTCGCCGTGGGCGAACGGGCTTTCGATGGCCTCGTCCACCTCGCGCATGCGCCGGAAGATCGGCAGCGCCCAACCGGGACCCAGCACGTCGATCGTCGACCGGGGATCGCGTTGCTTGAGAAGCGTAAGCAGGGGCTGGGACAGCAGCGCATCGCCGACCCAGGACGGCGCCACCACCAGGATTCTAGTCATCGCCACAGGGAAAACCTGTTAACCGCAAAGGCGCGAAGGCGCAAAGGGAACGCCAAGAAAGGCAGAGACATTTCAGTCAGGAATCTCTTGGTTGCGTGTCCAGAGCGCGGCGCCGGAATTTCCAACAAGAATGTTCTTTCGATTTCCTTTGCGTGGTTTTCTTTGCGCCTTGGCGCCTTTGCGGTTAAGGGTTAGTGTGCTGCTTTTACGGCACCCCGCAATACATACCTTGTGCCGCAGTACGGGCACAACGCCTCGCCGTCGCCGCCGATAGGCAGGAATACGCGCGGATGCGAGTTCCACAACGCCTGCGACGGCAGCGGGCAGTGCAGCGGCATGTCCGCCGCCGTGACCTCGACCTGTTTCTGCTTGTTGCTGTTCCTGGCGGCCGGTTCCATTGCGTTCAGACGTAGTCCAGCCAGTGGCGATATTTCTCCGAACGGCCGTTGACGACGTCGAAAAACATTGCTTGCAGCTTTTCGGTGAGCGGGCCGCGCTTGCCGGCGCCGACTGTACGGCCGTCCACTTCCCGGATTGGCGTCACTTCAGCGGCCGTTCCTGTGAAAAATACCTCGTCGGCGATGTACAGGTCGTCCCGGGTAATGCGCTTCGCATCGACCGTGTAGCCCAGATCGCCGGCGAGCTGGATGACCGAGTCGCGCGTGATGCCGATCAGCGCGGAATTCAGCTCGGGCTCGACCATCCTGTTGTTCTTGACCATGAACAGGTTCTCGCCAGCGCCTTCGGCGACGAACCCGTCCACGTCCAGCAACAAACCCTCGTCATAGCCGTGCTCGGTGGCCTCCATGTTGGCAAGGATCGAGTTGGCATAAGTACCGGAATACTTGGCGCGGCACATCGACACGTTGACATGATGGCGGGCATAGGAGGATGTCTTTACGCGAATGCCTTTTTCCAGACCCTCGACGCCGAGATAGGCGCCCCAGGGCCAGGCGGCGATCGCCACATGCACTTTGGCGCCTTTGGGAGAAACGCCCATCTTTTCGGAACCATAGAATGCGATCGGTCGCACGTAACAGGATTCAAGCTGGTTGGCGCGCACCACGTCCTTTTGCGCTTCCATGAGCGTTTCCCGGTCGTAGGGGATTTTCATCATGTAGATGTGCGCCGAATTGAACATCCGCTCGGTATGTTCCTTGAGCCGGAAGATCGCGGTGCCGCTGACGGTCTTGTACGCGCGCAACCCCTCGAATACCGCGAGTCCGTAGTGCAGCGAATGGGTGAGCACGTGCGTGTTGGCCTCGCGCCAGGGGACCATTTTGCCGTCGTACCAGATCAGACCGTCGCGGTCGGCCATCGACATGTTGCTTCACTCCCTCGAAAAAGCGCTAATTCTAGCGCAGGCAGCGGTTTTTGATGAGCGTCCCTACGAAGACAACAGGCACGCCTTGCCGGAAAGCGACCGCATGCATTACTCTTGCCGTCTTGCGTGCGGGACGAATCCTCCGAAAAAGAACAACGCTTTCAACCCTCGAAGCCGTTAACTTCCAGCATCCATGGCTAAAACTTCCAATCGCGCCATACCGGGCCGGGGTCTGATCGCCCGTCTCGGGGCGGCGGCGATCGACGAGTCCGACAGCGAAGAACTCAGACTGCGCAAGACGTTGCTGATGTTCGCCAGCGGCCTGATGAACATGGCCGCCATTCTCTGGCTGCTGATCTACTGGTGGATGGGGCTTAAACTCCCGACCTCCGTCCCGCTGGGCTTTCAGGTCGTCTCCGCCGCGGTTCTGGCCATCTATCTGCGCACCCGCAATTTCGATTTCTTCAGGGTGGCGCAGCTTTCGCTGTTTTTGTTCTTTCCGTTCGTCATCCAGTGGTCGATCGGCAGTTTCGTCAGTTCGTCCGGGATTGCGCTGCTGGCGCTGCTGGCGCCGGTGGGCGCCATGGTCTGTTTCGGGCCACGCGAGTCGATCCCCTGGTTCGTCGCTTATGTGGTGCTGACGATCCTGTCGGGCGTGTTCGACTTCTTCCTTGCCACGGGGGAAGGCAACGGCATTCCGATGAAGACGGTGGCGGTATTCTTCGTGATGAATTTCACGATCATCTCCACCATGGTCTATCTGCTGCTCAGGCACTTTGTGCAGGAACGCGATCGTTTTGAACGCAGGCTGGCCGAGCAACACGACCTGGTGCGGGCCGAGCGCGAGAAATCCGAGAAGCTGCTGCTCAGCATCCTGCCGGCCCATGTGGCCGAGCGCTTGAAGCATCAGCCGGGCACCATCGCCGATGGATTTGCCGATGTCTCGGTGATGTTCGCCGATGTGGTGAATTTTACCCGGCTTGCCGAGGAACTGACGCCGAACCAGGTCGTGTCCTTCCTCGACGAAGTATTCACGCGTTTCGACCGGCTGACGGAGCATCACGGGCTGGACAAGATCAAGACCATCGGCGACGCCTACATGGTGGTCGGCGGTCTGGCGGAAAACCGGCTCAACTATGCGGATCACGTGGCCGACATGGCGCTGGAGATGATCGAGTTGACTCGATCCGATCCGCAGATGCATCGTCTGGGCGTGCAGCTTCACATAGGCATCGCGACCGGTCCCGCGATCGCGGGCGTGATCGGCGAGACGCGCTTCATTTACGATTTGTGGGGCGACACGGTGAATCTCGCGAGCCGACTGACATCCGAAGCCGAAGCGGGCACGATTCTGGTGGACAAGACGACTTTCCGCCGTCTCGGACACCGCTATTCCTGCGAGGCGCCGCAGGAAATCGAAATCAAGGGCAAGGGCAGCACCACTACCTACCGCCTGTCCGGCAAGCTCTACTCGGGCTGAGCCGGCACCCGCCGGATGTTGCCGAATACCCACTCCCAGAGATGCAGCACCGCCTGCACGTGTTCCGCCACCCCGGCAGGATCCACGCGCGCGTAACGCTCGCCCTGCAGCCGCATCGCATGCTGGAGCCGGCGGAATTCACGGTAAGCCGCGTGCGCGCCGCTGGCCAGATCATCGGGCAGCAGGCCGAGCCCGGCAGCGAGCTTCAACAGGGCAAGATTGCCGATGTTACCCGTCAGCCCGGCGTGCCGGTGTGCATGGCCCAGCACCAGAAATTGCACCACGAACTCGACGTCGACGATGCCGCCGCGATCGTGCTTGAGATCGAACAGGCCGCTGCCATTCGGGTGCGCGTCGCGCATCTTGTCCCGCATGGACAGGATTTCGCTTCCGAGTGCGGCGAGATCGCGGGGCCGGCACAGCACTTCGATGCGCAGGCGCTCGAAACGCCGGCCGATCGCGTCAGCGCCCGCGACGAAGCGGGCGCGCGTCAGCGCCTGATGTTCCCACACCCAGGCCTTTTCGAACTCGTATTCCCGGAAGGCGTCGATCTGGCTAACCAGGAGTCCGGCTGCGCCGTTGGGGCGCAGTCTCAGATCGATTTCGTACAGCACGCCGGCTGATGTTGCGCTGGTAAGCCAGGTGTTGATGCGTTGTGCCAGGCGCGCGTAAGTTTCCGGCGCGGCCTGGTCCTCGTCATCGTAGAGAAAAATGATGTCGAGATCGGAGGCGTAGCCGAGTTCCTTGCCGCCGAGTTTGCCGTAACCGACGATCGCGAACTGCGGTTGTTCGCGGTGACGCACCCGCAACGCATTCCAGGCGAGGCGCAGCACTTCTTCCAGCACGGTGCAGGCAAGATCGCTCAGGTGATCGGACAGCGTCTCGAGCGACAGCGCGCCGGCAAGATCGAGCGCGAGCAGGCGCAGCGTCTGCGTCTGCTTGAAGTGGCGCAGGATGTCCATCTGCCGCTCGGTGTTGCCGTCGTGCTCGTCGAGGCTCGCGTGCAGCGTCTCGCGCAACCGCGGCCAGTCCGCCACATCGCTGCTGCCTTGCGGGTCGATCAGTTCGTCGAGCAGCACCGGGTGCTGGGCCAGATAATCTGCGGCCCACGGACTCGCCGAAGCCAGGCGCGCGAGGCGGGCGGTCGCATTCGGATATTCGAGCAACAGGGCCAGGTAGGCTTCGCGCCGGCCGATGCTGTCCACGACGTTGAACATGCGCTCGAAAGTCGTATCCGGATTCGGCAGCACGTGCGCGGTTTCCATCAGTTGCGGAATGAGCCGATCCAGCAAAGCCTGGCTGGATGCCGCCATGCGGCGATAGCGCGCACTGCCTCTGATGGCCATGAGCCTCGCGTAAATGCGCCCTACATCGCTGAAGCCCATGCCGGCGAGCCGCGCGAGCGCGTCTTCGCGGGACAGCGCCTGCAGCCAGAGATCGGCCTGATCCTGCACCCCGCCGTTTTCCCGTACGCCGGCGAAAATCGCCTCGAAGTGCCGCGACACGACGGCGCGGTGCGCGTCGAGTTCCCGTCGCAGGCCGGCATAATCCGCACAACCCATCATCTCGGCGACCAGCGCGCGATCTTCGTCCGCGCGGGGCAACATCTGGGTCTGCTGGTCGTCCAGATATTGCAAACGGTGTTCGAGATTGCGCAGATACACGTAGGCGGTGCGCAATTCATCGACGGCCGCACCCGGCAGCAATCGCCTTTCCCCGAGGAGCGCCAGCGCCTTCAGCGTCGGGCGCAGCCGAAACACCGGTTCGCGGCCGCCGCGGATGATCTGGAACACCTGCACCAGGAACTCGATTTCTCGGATGCCGCCCCGGCCGAGCTTGATGTTGTCCGCGATTTCGCGCTTTTGCACCTCCTGGCGGATTTGCGCATGCAGGCTGCGCAGGCTGGCGATAGCGCTGTAGTCGAGATGACGCCGGTACACGAAAGGCGTAACGACGGCATCGAGGTCCGCGCCGGCCTCCCCGGTGACCGGCCGCGCTTTCACCCAGGCGTAGCGCTCCCATTCGCGTCCCTGGGTGGTGAAGTACTCCTCCAGCATGTCGAAACTCACCGCGAGCGGACCACTGTCGCCGTAAGGCCTCAGCCGCGTATCCACCCGGAACACGAACCCGTCCATTGTGACCTCGGCGATTGCGCTGATGATCCTGCGCGCAAGCCGGATGAAATACTCATGGTTCGAAATGCGCCGCGGTCCGTCGGTTTCGCCGTCCTCAGGGTAGGCGAACACGATATCGATGTCAGAAGACACGTTGAGTTCGCCGCCGCCGAGCTTGCCCATCGCAATGATGTGCAACTGCTGCTTGTCGCCCGAGATTGCGCCCAATGGATTGCCAAACTCCCGCGCCAGCCATTGCGCATGGCTGGCAGTGGCCGCCGCCACGGCTTCCTCCGCCAGTGCGGTAACGGTGTCGACCACCTCCGCCAGGTTCGCGCGACCATCGAGATCGCGCGTGATCAATCCCAGCATGACCGCCTTGCGCAACCGGCGCAGCTCAGTCTTCAGCGTCTGGTCGTCATGGTCCCGACCCTCGATCTGCGCGTGCATCCAGCCGCGATCGAGCGGCGCATCCAGCGTAACGCCGGTCGCCAGTCCCGGTTCCGCGGACAGCAGGTCGCGCACGTAGCGCGACAGCCGCGCGGCGCGGGCGATGGCCGATGGCAAGTCTTTCGATATGGAAGCGGCGGCGGACATGCGTCGTTGGTTTAGAATGGCTGGGCTTCGATCGGCAACGCTGTCCTGGGGAGCGACGTCAACCTTTCCGGGGCCGGTGCGTCAATTACGCCGCCACCAGGTTTGTGCGCCATCGGGCTTCCGCGGATACGGTGGATGTCCGGAGAATTTTATTTGCGTCCGCGTATCTTAACCGAACAGCGTTTCTTTCCACCGCCCCGATAGCGCGCCGTCGACCAAGTGTTTCTCAAATACTGCTTCGCCTTCCTCAAGCACGGTTCGCTTTGGACCTATCGCGCCGCGACCTATGCGGTCCTGATCGCCGGATTGGTTTTCGTCGCGCTGGTACTTGGACTGCGCTACCTCGTGCTGCCCAATATCGACGACTATCGCGAGCCGATTGCGCGAACGATCGCACGCTCGGTTGGGCAGCGCGTCACGATCGGTTCGATCACCGGAAGCTGGCAGGGTTACCGGCCGGAACTGAACCTCATGGACGTCAAGGTCTTTGGCACCGACGGCCAGCCGGCATTGGTGCTGGACCGGGTTGAAACCGTGTTGTCGTGGCTGTCGCTGCTGTCGGCCGAGTGGCGTTTTGATTCCCTGGCGGTCTACGGACCCGAGCTCGAGGTCAAACGCGACGCTTCCGGCGTGCTCTGGGTCGCGGGCATCGCCATGCAGCGCCAAGCCGCTGACGGCGGCGGGTTCAGCGAGTGGCTGCTGGCACAACGCCAGGTGCTCGTGCGCGACGCCACCATCACCTGGCTGGACGAAATGCGCAGTGCCCCCGAACTGCGGCTCGATAAAGTCAATTTCCGGCTCGACCGCGATGGCGCGATCCATCGCTTCGGTTTGACGGCGGTGCCACCTGCGCAGATTGCCTCCCCGCTCGTTGCGCGCGGCGAATTTCTCGGCCGCGATGTCCGCGAAGTGCAATTGTGGAACGGAAAACTCTATGCCGAAATCGGCTACGCCGACCTCGCGCTAGCGCAGGTATGGATACCGGCACCGCTGGAACTGGCGAGCGGTCTCGGATCGTTGCGCTTGTGGCTTGAACTGAACGGCACCCGCCTGGGCGCGGCCACCGCCGACCTCAGGCTGGTCAATGTGCAGACCCGGCTGGCGTCCAATCTGCCCGATCTTGTTTTGTCCGAAGTAGAGGGCAGGCTGGGCTGGATGCAGCGCGGCGACCGCACCGAAATTTCCGCGACTTCGTTCGGCTTTACGGCCGCCGACGGGCTGAAGCTGGCGCCGACGCAATTCAGCTACGCGCGTTCCGAGCCCGCTGGCGGCGTGCGCCATTCCGAACTGCACTTGTCAGGCCTTGACCTCGCTCCCGTGGTAGATCTCGCGGAGTTCCTGCCGCTTGATGCCGCGCTGCGCGGCCGCCTGGCGCGGTCTGCTCCGACCGGGACTGTCGAAGACGCCAATTTTTCCTGGGACGGAGATTGGGGCACCGGCCACCCCTACTCGGCGAAGGTCCGTTTTGCCGCCATGGCAGCGCGGCCCGACGGCTCGCTCCCCGGGTTTCACGGTTTGAGCGGCCAGTTCGACGCGAATGAGCGCGGTGGAACGATATCGCTCAAGGCAACAAACGGGGGTGTGGAGCTGCCGAAAATATTCTCCGAGCCGCTGCCGCTGGACTATCTCGCGGCCAATGCGGGATGGACTTTCCATGATGACGTAGTCGATCTCGCCATCAAGAACGCGAACTTCACCAACGAGCACCTCGCCGGCAGTGTTTCCGGTTCTTATCGCAACGCGGCCGAGGGCCGCGGCAGCGTGGACCTGTCCGGCATGCTGGTGCGTGCCGATGCGCACCAGCTCTGGCGCTACATGCCGGTGGCGGCGCCGGTTACGCAGGCCTGGTTAAAGCGGGCGCTGCTCGCCGGGGAGTCGAAGGATATGCGCTTCCGGCTGAAAGGCCCGCTGAAGGACTTTCCGTTTGCCGGCGACAAGAACGGCGTGTTCGAAGTCGCAACCAAGGCCAGCGGCGTGACCATCGACTACGCAGACGGCTGGCCGCCGATTACCGGTATTACCGGCGATGTCGTTTTCAGAGGCGACCGCATGGACCTGCGCGGCCAGTCCGGTGCAATTCTAGGCCTGCAGTTGTCCGGCGTGCGGGCGTCAATTGCCGAACTCGGCAGGCATAACGAACATCTGCAGGTCAAAGGCGTCGCGCAGGGAGCGACATCGGACTTCCTGCGTTATGCGGCATCGACGCCGGTGGCGGGCCACATCAACCGCTTCACCGACGAAATGAAAGCCGCTGGCGACGCCAAACTCGATCTGGAACTCGATCTGCCCCTGCACCAGATCAAGGAGTCCGCCGTCAAAGGCGTACTGATGCTGCAGAACAACCTGGTTACGCTCGACCCACGCCTGCCGCCTTTCGAACATTTCGGCGCGCGCATCGCGTTTACCGAGCATTCCTTCAACGTCAGGGAGGGCCGTGCGCTGATGTTCGGCGAGCCGCTGTCTTTCGAAGCCTCCAATCAGGCGGTTGGCGGCATCACGGCGAGCATCGTCGGCACGCTGGACGTGGATCAGGCACGGGTGGTCTGGAAACATCCCATGCTTGCTTTCCTGGACGGCCAGACGCCGTGGCGCGGCACCATCGTCGTGCGTAACAAGATCGCCACCATTCGCTTTGACTCGAACCTGGTCGGCCTCACGTCGACGTTGCCGCCGCCGTTCGCCAAGGCCGCCAGCGCCAGCCTGCCGCTGCGCGTGGAACTGCGCGAACGCCCCGGACGCCAGGGCGTGCTCGCCGTCAACCTCGACAAGGTCGCCTCCGCGCAACTACTGCTCGATGGAGGCGCGCCCGGTGGGGTGAGTCGCGGCATGGTGAGCCTGGGCAGTCCGGCTGCGCTACCGACTTCGGACGGATTATGGTTACGGGGCAGCCTCGACCTGGTGGATGCGGACGTCTGGCAGGGCCTGCTGTCCGGCGGCCCGGGAGATTCGCAAATCGATCTTGCCGGTGTGGACCTGCAGATCGGCATCCTCGACGTCGGTCGCCGGCGCTTTCACGGTCTCAAAGTGGAAGCAACCCGGCAGGCTGCCGGATGGCAGGCTACGCTCGCCGGCCGCGAAGTGGCCGGTCAGATGTCGTGGGTATCAGATGGCGACGGCAAGTTGGCTGCCCGCCTGTCGAAGCTCGTGCTGCCGCCGATTACAACGGAAATCCAGGCCGGCAAGCCCGGCGGCGGGGCCGAGCAGCGCCTGCCTTCCGTGGATCTGGTTGCCGACAGCTTTACCTACGAAGGCAAGGATCTGGGACGCCTGACGGTGCTGGCGCAACCGGAGACCTCCGGCTGGCAATTGCAGCGGCTGGAAATCGCCAATCCGGAAAGCAAGTTCGCCATGAGCGGACGCTGGGCGATCGGAGAAATTTCGCGCACCGACGTCAAGGTAAAGCTCGAGGTTTCCGACGTCGGCAAGTTCTTCACGAGACTGGGCTGGCCGGACAGCGTGCAGGGTGGAACTGCCTTGCTCGAGGGCCCGATTGCCTGGAGAGGCAATCCGACCCGGTTCGACATTCCGTCCCTGTCAGGTCAATTGAAATTGGAAGCCAAGGGCGGGCGTTTCCGCCAGATCGAGCCGGGCGTGGCCAAGCTGCTCGGCATCCTGAGCCTGCAGGCACTGCCCAGACGCGTATCGCTGGATTTCCGCGACGTGTTCAGCAAGGGTTTCAGTTTCGATCGCATCTCGGCAAACCTGAATATCACCGCGGGCGTTGCCTATACGCAGGATTTCCGGATGGAGGGTTCCGCTGCGCGCGTGGCGATGCACGGTCAGGTCGATCTCGCCCGCGAAACCCAGAATCTCATCGTGCGGGTCACGCCGTCGCTGTCGGAGAGTATTGCGATCGCCGGTGCCATCGTCAATCCCGCCATCGGCGTTGCCGCGCTCATCGCGCAGAAAGCGCTCAAGGATCCCTTCAGCCAGATCGCATCGTTCGATTATTCGGTCACTGGAAGCTGGGCCGATCCGGTCATTGCGCGGGTGTCCAAGTCGCCATCCGACGTGAAGGAAAAAGGACGTTAGAGCATTCCTCGCGCACGAGGTTACAATCCGACCTCGCCTCGACAGGAATCAGGCTTCGGAACCGGCATGGCCACCACCCAATCAGGATTCGGCCGCGCAAAACTGCGTGGCGCCCGCGATCACGCCGCGCCGGTAACGGCGACGGTGAAAGGACAGGGGCACGCGCAGGCGTTTCGTATCGCCGGCGTGCAGATGGCCTCCGGTCCGAACGTGGCCGCCAACCTGAACGAAGCCGGCCGGCTCATCGAGGCAGCGGTGGCGCAGGGGGCGCGGCTGGTCGCGTTGCCGGAATATTTCGCCATCATGGGCATGCGTCCGACCGACAAAGTAAAAGTTCGTGAAAAGGACGGCGACGGGCCGATCCAGCGCTTCCTCTCCGAAACGGCAAGAAAACATAAAATCTGGCTGGTCGGCTGTTCGGTGCCGATGACAGCGCCAACCGAAGGCAAGATCTACAACTCCTGCCAGCTTTACGACGATGGCGGCAGGATGGTCGCGCGTTACGACAAGATTCACCTGTTCAACCTCGATCTCGGCAAAGAGAGGTTCGCCGAGGAGGGCACGCTCGAAGCGGGCAAGCAGGTCAAGGTCGTGGATTCGCCGTTCGGGCGTATCGGGTTGTCGGTCTGCTACGATCTGCGTTTTCCGGAGTTGTACCGGGCGATGAAGGATGTGGACATCATCGTGGTGCCCGCCGCTTTTACCGAGACCACCGGCCGTGCGCATTGGGAATCGCTGGTGCGTGCGCGGGCAATCGAGAATCTGGCGTACGTTCTGGCGCCGGCACAGGGCGGCTATCACCTGAGCGGGCGCGAAACTCACGGCGACTCGATGGTGGTGGATCCCTGGGGCACGGTACTCGATCGTTTGCCGCGCGGGTCGGGCGTGGTTGTCGCCTCGGTCAATCCCGCATATCAGGCAAGCCTGCGCAAGAGCCTGCCGGCGCTGACCCACAGGGTGATCCATAGAATTTGAAGGACCGTGAATACGTGAATATCGTGAATTTTTCCTGCTTCGCATGACCGCAGAGCAGGCGTCTATTGCTTGAAAAACGCGATATTCACGTCATTTACGATATTCATCACGACATTTATGGCCGAAGGCCGGTACCCCGCGAAGCGGGGCACGATGGCTAAGAATTAGAAGGAGTGAAATTGCCCAACGATCCGACAAACAACCACGAGTTGCTGTTCGCGACCGCAGACCGCACGTTGCTCGCACCCTATGGCCTCGACGCCGGCGGGATCGAGCGCGTCTTCGGCCAGATCATGATCCACAGCGTCGACTATGCCGATCTGTATTTTCAGTATTCGCGTTCGGAGGGCTGGAGCCTGGAAGAGGGCATGGTGAAGTCCGGCAGCTTCAACATCGATCAGGGCGTCGGGGTGCGCGCGGTCAGCGGAGAGAAAACGGCCTTCGCCTACTCCGACGATATCAGTCTCCCGGCGCTGGAATCCGCGGCGCAGGCCACTCGAGCGATCGCGCGCCGCGGCGAGCAAGGCGCGACGCAGGTTGCGAGCCGGACTCGCGGCCGCGAACTGTATCTGCCACAGGATCCGCTGGCGAGCCTTGCCGACGGCGACAAGGTGAAGCTGCTGGAAAAGCTCGAACGCTACGCACGCGATATCGATCCACGCATTTCGCAGGTGATGGCTTCGCTGGCGGGCGAATATGAAGTCGTGCTGATTGCGCGTTCCGACGGCATGCTGGCGGCGGACGTGCGCCCGCTCGTCAGGCTTTCCCTCCAGGTCATCGTCGAGCACGACGGCCGTCGTGAGCAGGGAAGTGCGGGCGGCGGCGGGCGTTTCGATTATGCTTATTTCACCGACGAAATCTTGCACGACTACGCAGCCAAGGCGGTGCATCAGGCGGTGACCAATCTGTCGGCGCGGCCGGCACCGGCCGGCACGATGACCGTGGTACTGGGGCCGGGCTGGCCCGGCATCCTGCTGCATGAAGCCATCGGCCATGGACTCGAAGGCGATTTCAATCGCAAGGGTAGCTCTGCTTTTTCCGGCCGCATCGGCCAGCGTGTCGCGGCGCCGGGCGTGACGGTGGTCGACGACGGCACCATTTCCAGGCGCCGCGGTTCGCTGAATGTGGACGACGAAGGCAATCCGACGCAGCGCAGCGTGCTGATCGAGGATGGCATCCTCAGGGGTTACATCCAGGACACGCTGAACGCGCGATTGATGGGCATGGCACCCACCGGCAACGGGCGGCGCGAGTCCTACGCGCATGTGCCGATGCCGCGCATGACCAACACTTACATGCTGAACGGCGACAAGGATCCTGTCGAGATCATCGGCTCGGTCGGGAATGGGCTGTATGCGGCGAATTTCGGCGGTGGCCAGGTCGATATCGTCAGCGGCAAGTTCGTATTCTCGGCCGCCGAGGCCTATATGATCGAAAACGGCAAGATCACCTATCCGGTCAAGGGCGCCACGCTTATCGGCAACGGACCGGATGCGCTGACGCATGTTTCCATGATCGGCAACGACATGAGCCTGGACTCGGGGGTCGGCACCTGCGGCAAGGAAGGCCAGAGCGTGCCGGTCGGTGTCGGCCAGCCGACCTTGCGCATCGACGGCCTTACGGTCGGGGGAACGGCCTGAAAGGCCGTAACCGCGTGACTATCGTAGTTGTAACTATCGTAAATTCAAACTCTATTATTGTTGCTGCAGCGATAGCGTAACGGCAGTCACGTCGTCACGACAGTCACGCAGTCACGGCATTTACATGATCCTCATCCTTAGCGACAACACCGATCCGCAGAGCCCCGAATACTTCCAGTTGATGGAGTCGCTGGGGCGGCTGCCGAACATCAAGACGCGGGCGCACCGCATCCAGGGCACCGAGCGCTCGGTGACCGAGGTCTATCTGCTCGGCGACACCAAGGCATTGCAGATCGACGACATGAAGAGCTTTCCGTGCGTCGAACGGGTGATTCGTGTTTCTGAAGAGTTTCGCGTACTCGGTCGTCACAAGGATGACACCCGGCCGACGCATTTCGACTATCAGGGCCTGCGCTTCGGCCAGGATACGTTGCATATTTTCGCCGGACTCTGCGCGGTGGATACCCGCGATCACGTCGATATCATGATGCGTGCGCTCAAAGACAACGGCCAGCAGTGCACCCGCATGGGCGCCTACAAGCCGCGCACCAGTCCTTACGCTTTTCAGGGGCACGGCAAGTCCTGCCTGCCTTTCGTGTTCGAACTGGCCGGAAAGCACGGCATCCGCGTCATCGCGATGGAGGTGACCCATGAATCGCACGTCGAGGAGATCCGGCAGGCGTTGCGCGAAACCGGCAATCCGACCGGGGTGATGCTGCAGATCGGCACGCGCAATACACAGAACTTCGAGTTATTGAAAATCGTCGGCCGGCAAAAGGAGTTTCCGGTGCTGATCAAGCGCGGATTCGGCATCACGCTCGATGAGTCCCTGAATGCGGCAGAGTATCTCGCCAGCGAGGGCAACCACCGCGTCGTGTTCGGGTTGCGGGGTATGAAGACCAACCTTGGCGATCCCCATCGCAATTTCGTGGATTTCGCCCAGGTTCCGGTGGTCAGGCGTTTGACCCGCATGCCGGTATGCATCGACCCCAGCCATTCGGTCGGCTCGCGCATGGCCGGACCGGATGGCATCCTCGATGTCATGCATGCCACCGCCCAGGGCGTGCTGGTCGGCGCCAACATGGTGCTTGTGGATTTCCACCCCAATCCTTCCAAGGCGCTGGTCGACGGGCCGCAGGCATTGCGCCTGGATGAGCTGCCGCAGTTCATTGAAGACGTTGCCATTGCCCGCGGCGCCTACCTGAAGCGCGTGGAGCTGGCCAGTCGGCAGGTTCGCGCTACGGTCCCGGGCTGAGCCGTCCCGCCGGCCGCGCTTTACCGGCTGCGGCCGCTCCAGCATAATGACTTGTCATTCCAAGCCTTAGGGGCGTCCGGGCCGTTCCGGGAGCGGCGCCTGGATAACATCAGAGACTAGTCTCGTGCAAATGGCTGATTCCGATCTCCAAGCGCCGCAGAACGCACTTCTGCATACGCTAGAACATCTGGGCGAGGGCACAGCGCTCGCGCAACAGATTTTCGACATGATCGGCCATTCCAAATTCTTTGCCGATTTTACGCGCGAGGATATCCAGCGGCTGACGGCGTTCATGCATATTTATCGTGCCGAAGCGGCGCAGATGATGATTCGCGAAGGCGACATAGACGACTACATGCTGCTGATTATCCAGGGCAGGGTGGAAATCGTGAAAATCGATTCCCACGGCAACCTGCAGCCAATGACCACGGTCGGTCCCGGCGCCACGCTGGGCGAGATGTCGATGATCGACGGTGAACCTCGCTTCGCTACCTGCATGGCGCTGGAGCCGACTACCTTCGCCGTACTTTCGCGTGACAGCATGGTCCAGATCATCCTCGAAGAGCCGGGGCTCGGTGCCAAGGTGCTGGTCAAGCTCGTCACCCTGCTGTCCCAGCGTCTGCGCCAGACCAGTTCCAATCTGCTCCATTACATGGAGCGCTGATCGCGCGCGTGCGCTGGCGTGCAGCCCCCGGTGCGCACGGTTCTTCCCTTCCTGCTGCCTGTAATCCTCCTGTCTGTCGCAATGCCGGTTTCGGCGCTCACGGTGATGGACGATCTGGGGGTCGAACTGCGGTTCGACGGGCCGGCGCAGCGCGTGATTTCGCTGTCGCCGCATCTGACCGAGTTGATGTATTCGATTGGCGCCGGGGATCGTCTGGTGGGGTCCGTGCGTGGCAGCGACTTTCCCGTCGAAGCGGCTGGAATTCGCGAAATTGGCGATTCTTCCGGGCTCGATTTCGAGCGGATACTGCACTCGCGGCCGGATTTCGTACTGGCCTGGGGCAGCGGCAACAGGTCGGTGGACATCGCGCGGTTGCGTGCCCTCGGGCTGCGCGTGCTGGTGCTGGAACCGCAGCGACTCGAAGACATTCCGCGTCATCTGCGATTGCTGGGCGATCTGACGGGCCTGGGCGGGCAGGCGCAGGCGGTTGCGCTGGAACTCGAACGGCGGGTCGATGCACTGAGAGACCGCTATACGGGCCGCGCCCCGGTGCGGGTGTTGTTCGAGATCTGGCACAGGCCGCTGTTCACGGTGAACGGCGACCATATCATCAGCAAAGTGCTCGCATTGTGTGCAGCACAGAATATCTTTGCCGATCTGCCGCGACTGGCGGGGGAAGTTTCCGTGGAACAGGCGCTGGTCATGGACCCGGATGCCATCGTGGTCGGCTCCGAAGCCGACGATGCGGGCGTGAATAACTGGACGGAATTTTCCTACCTGAAAGCCGTGCGCACCGGCAACGTGTTCACCGTTTCCGCTGACCTGATCACCCGGCAAACGGCTCGCATCGTCGATGCCGCCGAGCGCATGTGCGCCGGCCTCGACAAGGCCCGGCACTGAAGCTCGTCCGGGATCGTCAGATCTTGATGCATTCGCCGGCGTAAAGCACCGGGCCCGTCGGCAGCCCGGTCGGCGATCCACCGGCCGGTTCCACGCTCATCGCGAGCCCATGCGCGGCGTCGAGTTTTACGGCCAGCGCTCCCGGAATTTTAACGACCTGGGTTTCGTGCGTGGTGATCAATCCGAGCGAGACCGGTTTCTGATCGCCGTCGGGAAGCATCCACAATTCCCACGCCGTATTCGGCCCCATCTCGGCATGACCGATCACGCGGATGCGCAGCGTACGGCTGCCGCGTTGTCCCGGTTCCCAGCTTGCGGTCATGGCCGGTTTCTGGGTGGCAAGGTCGTTCATGATGACCACCATTCTGCCGGCGTCCACCGGTGTTTCCGGTTTCGGCAGCGCGACCATGACGATCAGCGCCAGGGCCAGCAGTCCGGACGCGAACGACGATACGCGCCAGAACGACAGGCTTTCCCAGAATCCCGACCGAACCGGCTGCCCGATCTTGAGGCGCGCCTTGATCGCCTGCCAGACACGCGCTGGCGGTTCGATCGCCGGCAGGGCATCGGTGAGCGGAGCGAGTCGCGTCTCCCATTGCGCCACGGCCCGGCGCAATTGCGGATTGCCGCGCAGATGGATTTCGAAACGCCGGCGCGCACGCGCCGACATGGTGCCGAGCACGTACTCGGCGGCCAGTTTGTCGCGCAGTCCTTCGTCGGGGAATCTCATTGCAATCTTCCGGTCATTGCCCTGTTGGCTGTTACCTTCATCTTCCCGACTCGTCGAGGCAGCCTTTCAGGCGGTCGAGCCCGCGGCGAATCCAGGTCTTCACCGTGCCGAGCGGCTTGCGCATCTGTTCCGCCAGTTCTCCGTGGGACAAACCGTAGAAGAATGCGAGCGTGATGCTGCGCTGCTGTTCTTCGGTCAGCGTCTTCATGCATTCGGCGAGCGCGCCGGCATCCAGCGACCGGCGCAGCAATTCCTCGGGGCCCGGGGATTCATCGGGCACCGAGGCCATCAGTTCCTCGTGTTCCTCGTCGATCTCGACCTCGCGTGGCCGGCGCAGCCAGTCGAGCGCGCGGTTACGCACGATGGCGGTCATCCAGGTCATCGGCGCGCTCTTCGCCGGGTTATAGCCCGCGGCGTGGTTCCAGATGTTGACGAACGCTTCCTGCAGCACTTCTTCCGCCCAGTCCCTACGACGCGTTATACGCACGGCAACGGCAAACAGTTTCGCCGAACTGAACTGATACAGCGTCACAAAGGCACGCTGGTCGCGCAGCGCACAGCGTGCCAGCAGGTTGGAAAGTTGTTCCGGAGCCGGCGCTTCAGGCAGATTCATTGCGATTTCTGCCCTTTTGCCAGTAGACGTCGGTCACGCCGGCCTCGCGGTTGAGAACACGGCAAAGTACGAACAGCAGATCCGAGAGGCGGTTCAGATAGCGTTGCAGCGACGGCGACAACTGCTCGGCGGTGCTCAGGCTGACGACCCGGCGTTCCGTCCGCCGGCATACTGCGCGCGCGACGTGGCATAGGGCCGCGCCACGCGATCCGCCGGGCAGGATGAATTCCTTGAGCGGCGTCAGGGCGGCATTGTGGCGGTCCAATTCGTTCTCCAACCGCGTCACGTGCTGCGGCCCGACGCTGGTATAGCCCGGAATGCTCAGCTCTCCGCCGAGGTCGAACAGGTCGTGCTGGACTTCGTGCAGAGCGGCGCGTACGTCGTCGGGAATCGTCTCGGCCAGCAAGACGCCAAGGGCGCTGTTCAGTTCGTCGACCGCACCGATGGCCTCGATGCGCAGGCTGTCCTTGGCGACGCGCGAACCGTCGCCCAGGCCGGTGGTGCCGGCGTCCCCGGTGCGCGTGTAGATCTTGCTGAGGCGGTTAGCCATTCAGGCACTTATCCATCGAGATCAATCGGTTTCGTCGAACGCTGCATTCTATAAGGGAATAGGACGTAAAACGGAGTTTGCATAGGGAAAACCGATCAGGCAGCAAAGCCAGAACCTTCGAAAAGTAGCAGAAATGTATCCCGTTACCAAATCCGCCAAAGGATAAGCGCGAGCAGGACGACGACTACCCATCCAATTAGCTTGACTGCCGGTATTCCATGTCTGAGATGGACCTCGGTTTCTTCGATGGCAAGTTTCATCGCATACATGGGGTGTTCCCGCTCCGCCTCGATTTTGGCGCGCAGTTCGTCCGGGTCGTCGGCCATACCCCTGTGCTTTCCCGCGGTAAGTTACGCGCCGGGTCGTGTGATGAACGGTTGGGGCGTTTCGATGTATTGTTGGGGCGGAACGGTAGTTAACGTCAGTGCGCCAGTGCCGGGAATAATCGGCCCGGCGGTGCTCGTCGATACCGCGACTATTTGCTGCCCCACGATCGGCCGCGATCCGTCGAAAATTTCGGCCGGTAAATCCTGGGGGGCGTGGCACTCAAGAGGGGTGGAACACGATTCATCTATCGCCTCTCTGCCGTGTTCAACTGCTACTGCAATCATCGCCACACCGTACAAACCGACGGCACTGCAGGCCGTGAGCGTCTTCAAGTCTTTCCGCTTCATGAGATTCGTCCTCGAATAAATTGCCAGCGAAGATGATACACCCGCCGAAATCCAGTTCTGTCAGGACGCCGGTTTGATTTGAAGGAGTTCATCAACTTTCAGCAATGGTGCGGCCCTTGCGGCAGTCGCATACGCAGCCGGAGACTATTCCATGCAATTCATCATCGCCTTCGACACGAATCACGATAGCAACGGTAGACACAACAAGATGATTCCCAGGCGGTCGTTCGAAAAAATATTGCTGTGAAAACAGCTTTTTTTATTTTTCTTCTTGCGTGCCTCATCGACTTTCGAATAATGGAGCTACGCCCCGCAAACGGTAGATAGGCGGGGGCGCGGTGTATCTGAAAGTGGACAAGAGCGACTTCGGTAAACAGAATTAACCGCGTCCTGGATGCTAGGGTAATCGCCGGTATGTGCAGGGGAATTATTTCCGTTGCTGCCGCGTTTCGTCACATCGCGCACTAAAAAAAGTACGATCGGCCATTATGATTTTCAAATATCATATTTTCTTGACAAGGTTGGTGAGGCTACTAGAATTAGTCGGGTAGAAAGGGCAAATGCACTAGCTGTAGTAGCCCCGCACAGCATCAGTCCATTCCCCGAGACAGAGCAAGAAAAAACCCGCGTTTGTGCGCGGGTTTGAAAGATAGGGTGTGCAAGCGCCCCCCGGGATAGCTCAGTAGGATAGAGCGTCGGCATTACCTCGCGCCGAAGGTCATCAGTTCGAGTCTGGTTCCCGGGCCCAACATCAAGGTCTGAATCTCAATTGAGTTCAGACCTTTTTTCTTTTTACGTCACACATCGTGCATGTGTGTTGTGTATGAAAGTACACAATATCTTGTGCCCAAGTCAACAAGTTTATCTTGTGCCCAAGTCAACAAGTTTTGCAATTAAAGACCATAAGAAACATGTGCATATCTAAAGTCTCAGACGCTGTGGATAACCGTCGGAGAACCTTTAGTTATCAAGACACTTTCCTCATATTTCCCGCACTGAATCAGACGGTTTATTTCCCCAAAGCCTTGCCAATCGCCGCAAAGGCATCGTTGCCGGCGTTGGCCATCTGAATCATGCCGCCGTACAGCGTGTCGATGAGTTGCCGCTCTTCGTCCGCAGTAATTGCCGTGTTCTGGTCGATCAGGCGAACAAGGCTGGCCGATTCCCCAAGTGCGGTTTTGATGCCCTGAAGGCGTGCCATGTTCGCCGTGGCTTCGTTCAGCTTTACATGGTCGATGGTCTGGTCGGGCTTGAGTCCGAGTTCCCGCTGCAGTCCGAGGGAATGGTACGTGGTGCTGCCGCTTGCAGATGCGGGGTCTTCGTTCAGCATCGCGACCGCGCCCAATCCTCATCGTTGCGGCAATGCTGTGGAACGCGGATCGGCGCCGAGGTCCTGCAGCTCAAGTTGCAGATAGCGATGCAATGCATTCTGCCGGTGCGTGGTCGCGTACATCGACCAGTCGCGGTAAGCCGGCAGGATCGCTTTTTCCACCGCTTCCATCAGGCTGGAGCTTTCGGCGTAAAGGGTTTTGACGGTCTGGTCGAGCGCATCCAGATAAGCGGCAGTCTGGGTTATCGCCCCCGGATCCGATACCGGACCGAAGCCGGGAACGATGCGCGCAGGCCAAAATCCAGCGAGTTCGCGCAGTGCACGCTGCCAGCCTTCGAAGTCGCTGTCACGGATATCGGGGATGCGGCCAATGGAAACCATCCCGCCCGCGAACAGCACGCCGCTGTCCGGGTCGAGCACGGCCAGATCGCCCGGCGTGCTGGCCCAGCCCAGGTAAAGCAGCTCCAATCGGCGGCCGCCCACCTCGATGGTCGTGGTGGCATCGATGTCGCGTTGTGGTGGGACCAGCCGGGTCCCTTCGAGTTCTTCGCCCAGCACCGGCTTGAGATTTTCCAGACAGCGTTCGCAACGCGCCTTCATCAACTTCGTCGTTTCCCGATGGGCGAGGATCGGGACGCCGCGTTCGGCGAACGCCGCATTGCCGAACAGGAATTCCTGCACTGCATGGGTGACGATCGCCAGTTCCACCGGCTTGTCGGTGATTTGCGCGATCGCCTCCAGCATGCGGCGGCCATGTCGATAGGAGGTGCCGGTATCGATGACGATCACGCCGGAAGGCCCGACGATGAAACCGCTGTTGCCGACGAAGCCGCGATTCGCCGCGGAGATTTCCCCGGCGTCGCCGATGAAAGCATAGACGCCATCGGCGACCTTTTCCGGATGGAGCGCCTCCCGGGCGAGCAACGTCAACGGCAGCATCGCGATGGCGGCGGCGGCAAAACGGATGGCGCGCATCAGGAACGGGAACATCGGTCATACCGTAAACGAGGCGGGCGACAAGGGCAAGGCGGGCATGTCTTTCTGCTTTAACATACCGATTCGATGCATTCCCCGATCACAACCTTCGCCGCGGTAGCCATTGCGTGCCTTGCGGCAGCGACCGCGGACTCTGCTTTCGCTGCGGACACCCGGTCAATCGCAAATTTCGACGTTACCGAAGTCGCTCCCGGCAATTACGTTCACTACGGCAGTTTCGACGAACGCTCCGCGGACAATCTCGGCGACAACGCCAACATCGGTTTTATCGTCGGCGACCAATGCGTGCTGGCGGTCGATGCCGGCGGATCCCTGCCGGTGGGTCGTGCGTTGCGGCAGGCGATTCGCCGGGTCACGCCGCTGCCGGTCTGCTATGTCGTGCTGACCCATGTGCACCCGGATCATTTCTTTGGAGCCGCGGCCTTCCTCGATGATCATGCACAGTTCATCGCGCATGAAAACTATCCTGCGCAACTGGCCGCGCGCGCCCGTTCGTACGTGAACTCGCTACAACGCGACCTCGGCACGGCTGCGGCAGGATCGGAGATCGTCGGGCCGACGCTGCTGGTCAGGGAACGGCTGGAACTCGACCTCGGCGGCAGGACGGTCGTCATGCAGGCCTGGCCTCCGGCGCATACCGACGACGACCTGACGGTATTCGACGCGCCGACCCGCACGTTGTGGTTGTCCGATCTGCTGTTCGTCGGTCACACGCCGGTGATCGACGGCACCATCACCGGTTTCCTTGCCGTCATGAAGGATTTGCGCACCATTGCGGCGGATCACTACATGCCCGGCCATGGACGCAGCGACCTGCCGTGGCCGAAGGCGCTGGACGCACAGCAACGCTACTTCACGGTGATACTGGATGAAACCCGTGCCGCCATCCGCAGTCGCAAGACCATTCAGCAGGCCACCGACGAAGTCGGGCTTTCCGAAGCAGGCAACTGGGCGGCTTTCGACCTGTTCCATCGCCGCAATGTGACGACGGCCTTCGCCGAACTGGAATGGGAATAAGGATCCGGAAAATGGGTACGCCCATTGACGCGGTATACTCTGTGAGTTGCTAGGAACAGGGGGAGACGGGAATGAAAATCTGTTTGCGCCTGGCGGCAGCCGGCCTTCTGGCCGTGCTTGCAATCGCGCCGGCTTACGCCAACGAAAAGGCCGAGCCGGATCCGGCGCAGAGCCCGTACTGGGGCCCGATCCGGCAACTCATGTTCGCCGACCGCGTCATCAATCCCGATGCGCGCGACATCATCCGCGTCTACCTGAACGTGCGTGCCGACGACGCTTCCACGGTTCCGGTGATGGTCAGGGCGCAGATCGACCAGACCGAAAAGGAATACATCAAATCGATTTACGTGATCGTGGAGCGCAATCCGTCGCCGACCGCAGGCGTCTTCCATTTCACCCCGGACAGCGGTCGCGCCCAGGTCGAGACGCGGCTGCGCTTCGAGGACTACAGCTTCGTCAGGGCGGTGGCCGAGATGAACGACGGAAGGTTGTACATGTCGCAGCGCTGGGTCAAGGCTGCGGGCGGCTGCTCTGCGCCCAACGGCAAAAAACTGTCGGAATCCCTGCTGGGCAAAATGAAGTTGCGTTTCGATGACGAGGCGATCACCTACCACAAGCCCAATCTGGTCCAGCTCATGATCCGCCACCCGAACGAATCGCCGCTCGCCGCGGATTTTGTAGAGGGCCAGGTACCCCAATTCGTGCGCAGCGTGAAGGTGACGTTTGGTGGCAAGCCGGTGTTGGATGCGGAGGTGGATTTTTCGCTGTCGGACAATCCGAACTTCCGCTTCTTCTTCACTCCCGAGGAAAAAGGGGAATTGAAGATCGAAGTGGAGGATACCCATGACCGCAAATTCAGCCATTCGATGGACATTTCCGAAGGCGTGCCGATGCCCGGCGGCTGATTCGCGACGCCCGGGCGCCAACGTTGACCGGCCAGGCCGCTTCGGATAGAGTTGCGCGGTTTTTTAGTCGCGATTGACTGTCCCGAACCGGGGAAGTTCACCAAGGAAGTTCCAAGCCATGAATATCCGCACTTTCACGATCGCCTGTCTTGCTTCCGTCCTGTCGATACTATCCGCTCCGCTGCACGCGGAAGGGGATGCCGCGGCAGGCAAGAACAAGACGGCCATGTGCGCCGGATGCCACGGCATCGCCGGGTTTCGCACCGCCTATCCGGAGACTTACCATGTACCCAAGCTCGGTGGACAGAATGCGGGCTACATCGTGAACGCATTGAAGGCCTACAAGGCCGGCGACCGCCAGCATCCGACCATGAGGGCGATTGCCGCCAGCCTGTCCGAGCAGGATATGGCCGACCTGGCTGCGTACTATTCGGGCAAGTAAGCCCGTTCGAGATTTGAAAAGGGAAGATATGAACAAGTTGTGGATCGCGATGATTGCCGTGGCCGGGTTGGTCGTGGCCGGCAACGCTGTCGCCGGAGGAGATGCGGCGAAGGGCAAGGAAAAAGCTGCCGTCTGTAGCGCCTGTCATGGCGCCGATGGCAACACACCGCTGTCCCCCGAATATCCGAGACTGGCTGGCCAACCGAATGACTATCTGGAAAAGGCGTTGCGCGACTACAAGTCCGGCAAGCGCAAGAATCCGCTGATGGGTCCACAAGCACAGAACCTGTCCAAACAGGATATGAAGGATCTGGCGACGTATTTCGCCGGTCTGAGCGGCCATCTCAAGGTCAAATACTGAGCTTTCGGTTGCCTCGATTTTGAAAAAAAGGAGCCACCGGCTCCTTTTTTTATGCGCGTCGATGCGCGATTGCTATCCGAGTCCGCAACGGATGCATTCGAGATAGGCGGCTTCATCCGGCGCGGCGCGGTCACGCTGCGCGCGCCACACCATTTCACCGAGACACTCCAGCAGCACGTGCAGGGCATCGTGTTCGGATGCGGCGCGGTTGGCCAGTTCACGATACGCGGCATTGATGCCGCGCGGCTGGTCGATCGACAACTGCTCCGCGATTGCGAGGTGCAGTGACAGATGCAGAAAGGGATTGATCGCGCCGCTCTCCGGGGAAAAGTCCCGATCCAGGTTGCGCTGCGCCTCGTCGAGCAAAGTATGGTGCTCGGGGTGCAGCAGGATGATCTCCACAGCGGTGCGTTCCAGTCCTTCCAGGGGCGCCTGCGAGCGATACTTGCCCCAGGCCTCGAAGAAAAAACGGCGAGCGTCAGCGCGCGACGGATTGAACATCGCCTTTGGTCTTGGACTTGAACTCGCAGAGGTCACGGATCAAGCAGGCCGGACATTCCGGCCGCCGTGCCTTGCAGACGTAGCGCCCGTGCAGGATCAGCCAATGGTGTGCATCGCGTCGAAATTCCTCGGGCACGAATTTCAGCAGGCGATTCTCCACCTCGACGACGTTCTTGCCCGGCGCGATGCCGGTGCGATTGGCGACGCGGAAGATATGGGTATCTACCGCGATCGTCGGCTGGCCGAAAGCGGTATTCAAGACGACGTTCGCGGTCTTTCTGCCGACGCCCGGCAGGCTTTCGAGGTCCTCGCGATTCGACGGCACGTCGCCACCGAACTTTCTCACCAGGAGGGCGCAAGTCGCGATGACGTTCTTTGCCTTCGTGCGATACAGTCCGATGCGCTGGATGTAAGGCGTTAGTCCGGATTCGCCGAGCGCGAGGATTTTTTGCGGGGTGCTGGCCAGTGGAAACAGCTGCGCGGTGGCCAGGTTGACGCTCTTGTCGGTTGCTTGCGCCGACAGGATGACCGAGATCAGCAGCTCGAACGGCGTCTGATAGATGAGTTCGGTGGTCGGCGCTGGATTGGCCTCTCGCAGCCTGCGGAAGATTTCTGTTCTTTTCGTCGAGTTCATCTCAAAATCCGCAACTTAACCGCCAAGACGCCAAGAGCGCCAAGAAAAACTTGATAACAAAAATCACAAGGTGCGTGGAGAAGACACTCACGCGATTGAAGTTGTGGTTTGCCGCTCAACGTGTCCCAATGCTGGTTCAGTTTGAGTATTCGGCCTTCTTGGCGTTCTTTGCGCCTTGGCGGCAAAATATCTCGCCTTAGGTTTACCCGGCGCGGCGCGCGCGGGCGCGCTCGATCGCGGCTTGCACGGCGGCCTTCTTACGATCGGGATCGTGACTGCCCGGCGGCGGCTCCAGGTGCAAGCGCTTGTCGAGCGCTTTCTCTGACAGCCGCTGATCGCGCTCCTCGATCGCGCGCGCGAGGCGAAACTCATGAAAACCGAATCGCTCCCTCGCGTTCGCTGCCATGTCCTCGACCGATTGTGCCGCCAGCAACACGGCATGACGATTGCCGCGTTGCGCCAGCGTATCCAGATCGATCATATCGATGCAATCCACTGGACAGGGCGGAAGACACAGTTCGCAGCCGGTACAGGACTCGGTGAGCACCGTGTGCATGCGTTTCGCGGTGCCGACAATGGCATCGACCGGGCAGGCCTCGATGCACAGCATGCAGCCGATGCAGCGCGACTCGTCGATCAATGCGGCAGCGCGTGCTGTCTCCGAGCCGTTCGACGGGTTGAGTGGTTTTTCCGGGCGGCCGAGCAGACGCGCGAGTTTGCGAATTCCCGCGGCACCACCCGGCGGGCACTGATTGATGTCGGCATCGCCGTGGGCAAGGGCCTCCGCGTACGGACGACAGCCCTGATATCCGCATTTCGTGCACTGGGTTTGCGGCAGCAGCGCGTCGATAACGTCGATGAGTTCGGGCTTCACGGCAGGATTAAACCACTACTGCAATGAACCGCAAAGGCGCGAAGGCGCAAAGAGGACGCAAAGGAAAGCAAGCTAAACGGGGATCAAGAGGTTGATCGGTTGGCCAAGGGAGGAACTGGATGCGGTTGCTTATCGGTAGCAACCAACGTGGTCAATTTTCGAACCGGCCACAAACCGCTCCCGCATACTCTTCAATTTCGCAGTCCTTTGCGTTCCCTTTGCGCCTTCGCGCCTTCGCGGTGAAGAATTGTTTTAGGTAGGCGGCCGGTGGCCGGCGTGGGTTAGGCAACGGTCGATCCATTGCGCGGTCAGCTTTTCCTGTACCGAGTTCTGCGCGAGCCGCGCGGCGAGACCGGCGAAATCAACGCGATCGAGCGGCTGATCCTGGTTGAAGCAGGAGAACACGTAAGAGCGTTCGCCGGAGACCGGATCCACCTGCGGCTGCAGGCACTGTGCGCAGATCTCCTTCATCATGCATTGCATCGGCGAGTTGATCGAGCCAATCGCAAAATGATGCGGCTTCAGGTGAGCCGCCAGTACGCCATGGCGCGCCTTGGCCACTGCCGCCATCATGCGGTCTGAACCGATCGCAATGATGCGATCCGCGGCACTGAATGCGATGGGCTGCTCGCCCAGCTTGCCGGCGGCATAAGCCGCCATTGCCTGCACGATATTGCCGACGAAGCTGCGGTCGCCGGGGCGGGCCGGTGCAAATCCGGGCGCCTCGTCGCAGCACCATATGACGACGTCGGCCGCAGCTTCGATTTCCGCGACCTTGTAGCGGTCGATGATTTTCTTGTAGCCGGCGAAGTACAGCACGCGCGAGCCGGCGGCGCGCAAAGCCTGCCCGATCGAAAACAGCACCGCATTGCCCAAACCACCGCCGACCAGCGTCACGGTCTCGTTCGCGAGGATCTCGGTCGGGGAACCGGTTGGGCCCATGAGGATCACGGGTTCGCCGGGCTTGAGCAATGCGCACAGATCCGAAGACCCGCCCATTTCCAGCACGATCGTGGAGACCAGTCCCTTGTCCCGGTCCACCCAGGCGCCGGTCAGCGCCAGGCCTTCCATCGCCAGCCGTGTACCGTCCGCTGTCTTGGCCAGCGATTCGAAGTTCTGCAGCCGGTAGAACTGTCCGGGCCGGAATTTCCTGGCGGCCTGCGGCGCCCGCACCACGACTTCGACGATGGTTGGGGTAAGGCGGATGACTTCATGCACGGTGGCGCGCAGTTCGTCGTTGAGCCGGGCAAAGAAGTCGGCATCGTTACCTGGATAGGCGGGTTGTGTTTTGGCGAGCACGCGGCTCACCGACGGATAACCCTGCTTGGCACCGCCCATGGCCTTGACCACGTTGCCGAAGAAAGAAGGATGCAGGTCGCCGAAGAAGCTGACGAAGCGCCCATCCGGGCGACGGGATAGCAACACTTGTGGCGTAGCCGGCTTGGCGCTTTTCTCCGGCTTGATCTGATCGCCGTTTTCGTCGCAAGCCTGAAAATAGCGGCCGTCGAGATGAAAGTTGTGCGCGTCCTCGCGTGCCAGCACCGTGTTGGGCTGCGTGCCGGCGGCAACCAGCACGGCCCGCGCCGGCAACGTAGTGGTGATGGTCTCGGTGGTGCAGTCCGCTCGTGTCGTCTTGCTCGTGACGGTCAGGCCGCTGGCATAACCGAACTCGTCCACTTCAACAGCGGCGGGAGTCAGGTTCTCGGCAAAGCGGACGCCTTCTTCCAGCGCTTTTTCGATTTCCTCGTGGTTGAGAGTGTACGAAGGACTGTCGATCAGGCGCTTGCGATAGGCGATGGTGACTCCGCCCCAGGACTGCAGCAGTTCGAGGAGATGCGGTTCCCGACCTTCCTCGGCCGCCTTGGCGCGCTCAGCACGCAGCAACCGCGCGTGGATCAGCCACTCTTCGGCGATGTTCCTCTCGGACGCATTCCACGAGGCGCGCACTTTGTCTTTGCCGCCCTCCGCGCACAGTGTTTCGTAGCGGCGGAGGAATTTTTCGACCTGCAACGGGTAATAGGCCAGCGACTCGGTGGCGGTGTCGACGGCGGTCAGGCCGCCGCCGATTACGACGACGGGCAGCCGCAGTTGCATGTTGGCGATCGAATCGTTCTTCGCCGCGCCGGTCAGTTGCAGCGCCATCAGGAAATCGGATGCGGTGCGCACACCGGGCGCCAGGCCGTTGGGAATGTCGAGCACGGTCGGACGGCCGGCGCCGGCGGCCAGCACGACATGATCGAAGCCAAGGGAAAAAGCGTCGTCGACCTCCAGCGTGCCGCCGAAGCGCACGCCGCCGAACAAGGCGAACTCCTCACGGCGCTGCAACAGCAGGCGGATCAGCTTGAGGAAATTCTTGTCCCAGCGCACCGTGATGCCGTACTCGGCGACGCCGCCAAAGCCGGCCATGATGCGGTCGTCAAGGGATTCGTACAGAGACTCGACGTCGTGGATGGGCTCGAAGGCCACGCGTGTCCCAAAGGCATCGATTCCGGAGAACTGGGCCGGCAGCGGTTCGATTTTCAGTCCATCCACGCCCACCACGGTGTGGCCGTCGTTCATCAGGTAATGGGCGACGGTGAACCCCGCGGGACCCAGTCCGGCGATCAATACGCGACGGCCGCTCGCCGCACGCGGGAACGGCCGCTTCAGGTCGAGTGGATTCCAGCGCGTGAGCAACGAGTAGATCTCGAAGCCCCAAGGCAGCTCCAGCACATCCTTGAGCGTGCGCGTCTCGGCCTGCGGGATGTTGACCGGTTCCTGCTTCTGGTAGATGCAGGATTTCATGCAGTCATTGCAGATGCGATGGCCTGTCGCCGCGACCATCGGATTGTCCAGCGCGATCATCGCCAACGCGCCGACGGCCACGCCTTCGGTCTTGAGTTTCTGGAATTCGGAGATGCGTTCTTCCAACGGGCAACCGGCAAGCGGCACGCCGAACACGGTTTTTTTGAATGCCGGCCTGGCCTCCGCGGACGAGGGCTTCTCCTTCAATCCGTGCGAGCAGGAATCCTTTTCCTGCTCATGGCACCAGATGCAGTAGTTGGTCTCGTTCAGGGCGCCGACCAGGTCGGTGCCGGAATCCGTGAGCGCGAAGCCTTGGCGCCGGCGGATGTGGGAGAGCGTGTGGACGGTAACGCCGTTCTCGTTGTGCGTTTCCGCCGGCACCAGGCGCTGGAAGTCGAGCTTCTTCGGCATCTTGAAGAGCACGCCCGCATGATGCTTGTGCTGTCCCTCGTGCGTATGCACCGCCCAGGCTGCATAGCGCAACGCAGCATCGAGCTTGTCCGCGTTGGCGGATTCATCTTTCAACCAGGCGGTAACGTGACGCGCAAACACCAGTTCGCTGAAGTCGGCGTCGAACCACGCAGCGAGCTGCGCTTCGAGTCGGGTACCGTCGAAACCGGCAGCAGCCTCAGCCTTGTAAGTGTTGACGGCCTTGCGTTGCACGAACAGCCGCTTGCAGGAATACAGCGGCGCAAGTTCGAAATGACGTGCCGACAGTGCGCCTGCTTCGTCTTCGATGCCGAACAGGCGCGCGATGAAATCATCGAGATGGCCGGCTACCGCGATCAGAAATTCCGATTCCTGCTTTGGCGGCAGCGGTGGGTGATTTCCGCGCAAGGACTCCAGGCGTTCACGTAGCGCCGGCTCCGCCTGACCCAGGAAATCCACAAAGGCCGCGTCCACCCGCAACAGGCCTTCCCGGCGATAGAAATCCTCGAATCGCAGGGCGAATTGGAGCCTCAATTGCGGCGTGCTGGGCAGGTCGACACTGATATTCATGCAGCAGGTTTCATGGGAAAGGCTTAAATAAAGCCGCGAATTATAACGCCGCAGGCTGGAGATCTTATGCGAGCTGGCACTAAGGAAATAACGGACTCAGCTATTTTCGCCGTTTCGCGCAAGCGCTTGGGCGACTTTTCCGACCAGCGCGGGCCCTTCGTAAACCAGGCCGCTGTAGAGCTGGACCAGGCTTGCGCCGGCAGCGAGTTTTTCGCGTGCGTCCGCCCCCGACAGGATGCCGCCGGCGGCGATGATCGGAACCCGCCCGGCAAGGGCGGCGGCAAGCTGTCGGACGATTTCCGTGGAGCGCACGGTCAGCGGTGCTCCGCTCAGCCCGCCGGCCTGGTCTGCATCCGGCAGTCCGCCGACGCTTTCGCGTGAGATCGTGGTGTTGGTCGCGATCACCGCGTCGATGCCATGCTCGATGAACAGCGCAGCCATGCCGGCAATATCGGCTTGCGTCAGATCGGGCGCGATCTTGACGGCGAGTGGAACGCGTTTGCCGTATCGGTCGGCGAGTTTGCGGCGTTCTCTGGTCAACGCGCCCAGCAAACTATCGAGTTCTCCGGACTGCTGCAGTTGGCGCAGATTTTCAGTATTGGGCGATGAAATGTTGACTGTTATGTAGCTCGCCGCCGTATAGACCTTGCGCATGCAATACAGGTAGTCCTCCGCGGCGCGTTCGAGCGGAGTGTCGAAATTCTTGCCGATGTTGATGCCGAGTATGCCGCGATAGCGTGCGCGCGAGACATTCATCAGCAGGCGTTCGACGCCGTCGTTGTTGAAGCCCATGCGGTTGATGATCGCGCGTGCCTGCGCGATGCGGAACATGCGCGGCGTCGGATTGCCGGGCTGTGGCCGCGGCGTGACCGTGCCGATCTCGATGAAGCCGAAGCCAAGCGCGCCGAGCGCATCGATGTGTTCGCCATTCTTGTCCAGACCGGCGGCGAGTCCCACCGGGTTGGGAAATTGCAGGCCCATGACGTTGCGTGGGGAGGAAGGTGACCGGCCGGCGATCAGGCCGGTCAATCCGAAGCGGTGGGCGATGTCGAGTGCGCGCATTGTGCTGCGGTGCGCGCGTTCCGGGTCGAGCTGAAACAGGAATGGCCGGGCGAGGCTATAAAGCATGGATCAGGGGCGCGCGCGAAGGCACGCCCTGGCGGCGAACGCGGTGCGGAACGTCAAACCGCCTCGGGAGGCGAAGCGTCGCGGGGCAACCGCCGCCACTGGCCGTCGATCAATCCTTCCAACGGCTGGAAGTTGATCTTGTAGGCCATCTTGCGGCTCTGCGCGATCCAGTAACCGAGATAGAGATAGGGCAGTCCAAGCTGCCGGCACAGGCCGACCTGCCAGACGACGTTGAAGGTGCCGAGGCTGGCGCCGGCGACCTCCGGCTCGAAAAACGTATAGACGGACGACAGGCCGTCTTCCAGGCGGTCGACGATGCTGACCATGCGCAGCCTGCCTTCCTCGCGGAACTCGACCAGGCTCGAGCGCACGTTGCTCTGCAGGAGGAAGTGACGGTATTGCTCGCGGCTGTCGTGATCCATGCCGCCGCCGCTGTGGCGGTGCGATTGGTAACGCAGGTACAACGCGTAGTGCTCGGGATGGTATTTGAGTTCGAGCATGCGCGCCTCCAGCCGGTCGTGGCGCGCGTGAGCGCGGCGCTGCGAACGGCTGGCGACGAAGTCCTCGGCGACAATTCGCACCGGCACACAGGCGCGGCAATGATCGCAGTAGGGGCGATAGGTGAAGGCGCCGCTACGGCGAAATCCGACTTTGACGAGCTCGCTGTAGACCTGGCTGTCGATGGCGTGGCTGGGCGTAGCGACCTGGGAGCGCGCCAGCTTGTCGGGCAGGTAGCTGCACGGGTAGGGCGCAGTCGCATAGAACTGCAATACCGAGAAGGGCAGGTCGTTGAGCTGTGTCATCGCAGTGGCGCCAACCGCCACGGTGCCGGGACCGGTGGATAGTGTATCAATTCCCGCAGCCGGCGCGTGAAATCGGCGCGCGGTATTTCACGCGCCCCGAAAGACGCCAGGTGGGCCGTGTTCATCTGGCAATCGACCAATCCGAAGCTCCAGCGTTCGAGCTGGCGCACCAGCGTGACCAGCGCGACCTTGGAAGCGTCGGTGGCGCGCATGAACATGGATTCGCCGAAGAACGCGCGACCCAGCGCGATGCCGTACAGGCCGCCGACCAGTTCTCCGTCCAGCCATGTTTCCACGCTGTGCGCGATGCCAGACTGGTGCAATTCGCAGTAAGCCTCGACCATCGGCGCGGTGATCCACGTGCCGGCCTGATCACGCCGCGGCACGCGGCAGCGCTGGATGACATCGCGAAAAGCCGTATCGGCGCGTACTTCGAAGCTGGAATTGCGCAGGGTCTTGGCCAGCGATCGGGAGACTTTCAACTCCGCGGGGAAGAGGACCATTCTCGGATCGGGACTCCACCAGAGTATCGGCTGGTCCTCGTTGAACCACGGAAAGATGCCATTGCCGTAGGCTTCGATCAGCCGCGCCACCGACAGGTCGCCGCCCGCCGCAAGCAATCCGTTGGGGTCCGTCGTCGCTTGCTCGACCGGCGGGAAACGGCTGTCCGGACCGAGCCAGGGGATCAACGGTCGATCGATCGCCGGCAGGCACTGACGAAGTTCAGAAGAACTTATCCGGATTCTTGCTGATCAGCCCACAGGCCACGCGGGCCCCGGAGTTGCCGGTCGGCTGGGTCTTGAAGTCGTCCGCGCCGGCATGCACGATCACGGCGCGGCCGGTGATGCTGTTGGGGTCGGTGCCCAGCGAAATGCCGCTGACTTGGATCGACATCTGCGCATACCCGTTCGCGTCGGCCTTCAGATTGCCCAGATCGCCGCCATGACGTGTTGCCCCGGCGGGGCCGCCGTGCTGGGAGGAGGACGGATTGAAATGGCCGCCGGCGCTTGAGGCGTCAGCCGCGCTGCAATTGCCCTTCTCATGGATGTGAATGCCGTTGGACCCATTGGGCTTGAGGCCGTTTACCTTGGCTTCAACCAGTACCACGTCGCCCTTCTGGGTAAAGTTGACGGTGCCGCTGACCGAATTGCCCTTGGTCGGGGCGAGGACCGCAGTGGCGGACTGTTTCTTGCTGAAGATGTTGTTGCCGCCGCTGCAAGCTGCCAGCAGCACACAGCCACAGATCAAAATCCAGACGGATTTCATTGCATTCTCCCGAGCGTTGCATTGGCCTGGTGCGCCGAAAACAGTGCGTTTTTTAGCACTCGCTTCCCGAGGTGTCAAATCACTCCCATGCGGCGGGGTTGCCAATCCCGCGGAACACACGCGGCGCGCTGCCGTAAAATCCGTAGTCAACCCGCTTTACGAGACGACGCTGCAGGATAATTTGCGGGACAAACAGGTCACTTTCACATCGATGCACATTCAAGCCTACGACCTCGACCGGCCTTCGGAGTGGGTTGCTCGCTGGGCGCGCACGATCGTGCCGGATGGCGAGGTTCTGGATCTCGCTTGCGGCAGCGGCCGTCATACCCGCTTTCTGGCTTCGCTGGGATTCCGGGTTTGCTCCGTCGACCGCGATCCGCAGGCGCTCGGCACTCTGACCGATATTACGGGCGTCACGGTTCGGCAAGTCGACCTGGAAAACGGTCCCTGGCCGTTGGCGGACCTGCAGTTCGATGGCGTGATCGTTACCAACTATCTGCACCGGCCGCTATTCCCCCGCATTCTCGATGCCCTTGCGCCGACGGGCTTGCTCGTTTATGAAACCTTCGCCGCGGGTAACGAACGCTTCGGCAAGCCGTCGAATCCGGACTTTCTGCTGCGGCCGGGTGAACTGCTTGATGTCGTCCGTGGGCGCTTGCACGTAGTCGCATACGAAGATCTCGAAGTTGCGATGCCAAAGCCGGCGAGAATTCAGCGCATCTGTGCGTCCGGCCTATCCCGCGAAGTGTGATGCTCCGGCGGCAGGAGGAATCGGTTAAAATCCGGCTTTCTTGTTGAGGAAAGCCGCCATGCTCAAGGGCAGCCTCGTTGCCATCGTCACACCCATGTTCGAGGACGGCAGTCTGGATCTGCAACGACTGCGCGCTCTGATCGACTTCCATATCCGCGAAGGCACCAAGGGCATCGTAATCGTCGGTACCACCGGCGAATCGCCGACTGTGGATTTCGAAGAACATTGCCTGCTGATCCGCACCGCAGTCGAACATGCAGCCGGGCGCGTGCCCGTCATCGCCGGCACCGGCGCAAATTCCACCCGCGAGGCGATCGAGTTGTCCGCTTACGCCAAGCAGGCCGGGGCCGACATGAGCCTGTCGGTCGTACCGTATTACAACAAGCCGACCCAGGAAGGGCTGTACCGCCATTTCCGCGCAATTGCAGAGGCCGTGGACTTGCCGCAGATCCTGTACAACGTTCCGGGTCGCACGGTTGCCGACATGCAGAACGATACGGCGTTGCGGCTCGCGCAAGTCCCCAACATCGCCGGACTCAAGGATGCCACGGGCAACATGGAGCGGGGTGCAGAGTTGTTGCGCCGCGCGCCGAGGAATTTCGCTGTCTACAGCGGCGACGATGGAACCGGGCTGGCACTGCTGATGCTTGGCGCCCATGGGGTGATTTCGGTGACCGCCAACGTCGCGCCGCGGCTGATGCAGGAACTGTGTGCCGCGGTTTTTGCCGGAGATTTTGCCAAGGCAAGATCGCACAACAACAAGCTGCTCGGGCTGCATCGCCATCTCTTCGTCGAAGCCAACCCGATCCCGGTAAAGTGGGTGCTGCAACAGATGGGTCAGATGGAAGGGGGCATTCGGCTGCCTCTGACGTCGCTTTCGTCTTCCTTCCACGATTTGCTGCGCGGCGCGATGGAGCAGGCCGACATCAGGGCCGCCGTTGCGATGCCCGCGATGGCAAAGTGAACCCGTTGCGGCCGCGGTGGTCGTAGTCCTGAATTGAAAGATTCCCACGCATGAATTCATCGCAATCTCTCGCCGCCATGACGGTGGTGCTCGCTCTTGCGGGCTGCTCGGGCAGCCTGATCGAAGGCAAGAAAATCGATTACAAATCGGCGGGCAACGTCAAACCGCTCGATGTTCCCGCAGACCTGTCAGCGCCGCCTACCAGCGATCGCTACAACGTCCCGGAATCGAGTGCGGGATCGGCAACGGCTTCGGAATATACCGAAGGCCAGGGCACCCGCGCAGCGGCCGGCCCCGCACCGGTGCTGCCGCCGCAGGAAAAGGTCCGCGTCGAGCGCGCCGGCAGCCAGCGCTGGCTGGTGGTGGATGCCGAGCCGGACGCATTGTGGCCGGTGATCAAGGAATTCTGGCAGGACAGCGGTTTTCTGATCGACACCGAATCGCAGCAGACCGGGATCATGGAAACCGACTGGGCCGAGAACCGCGCCAAGATTCCAGACAGCGTGATACGCAAGCTGATCGGCAAGGTACTGGACAGCGCTTATTCCTATCCCGAGCGCGACAGGTTCCGCACGCGACTGGAACATGGTCAGAAACCCGGTGCGACGGAAATTTACATCAGCCACCGTGGCATGGCGCAGATCAATATCTCCAAGGACCGCTACACCGAGAAAACCGTCTGGCAGGCCCGGCCGGTCGATCCGGACCTCGAGGCGGAAATGCTCTCCCGTCTGGCGTTGCGCCTAGGAGCGCGGGATGAACAGATCGCGGCTCAGGTGAAAGCACCGGAACAACCGAAGGCAACCATCTCAAAAAATGGCGAGCTTCCCGAAGCGCTGCTGCTGGTGGACAGCTTCGATCGTGCCTGGCGACGCGTCGGTCTTGCGCTGGATCGCGTCGGCTTCACCGTCGAGGATCGCGACCGGTCCAAGGGGTTGTATTACGTGCGTTATGTCGATGTCGACGCGTCAGACAAGGGGAAGTCGGAGGGTTTCTGGTCCAAGATGGCGTTCTGGCGCGGCGACAGCGGACCGAAGAAGGACGAACAATACCGGATCAGCGTGGCCGGGTCGACGCAGGGTAGCGAGGTCAAGGTGCTCGATGCGCAAGGGTCGAAATCGAGTTCACCCACGGCCGGGCGAATTCTTGCACTGCTGCAGCAGGAACTGAAGTAACGATCGAATTGATGCCGACCATGCCGGGATCCTGAATGCGGTTTGCCTCTCTAGGCAGTGGCAGTCAGGGCAATTCGCTTGTGGTCGAGGCCGGCGCAACCCGGTTGCTGCTCGATTGCGGATTTGGCCTTGCCGATACCGTCAACCGCCTCGGTCGACTCGGGCTTGCCCCCGCAGATATCTCCGGCATCATCGTGACCCATGAGCACGATGATCACATCGGCGGCGTAGCCCGTCTCGCTCGCCGTCACAGCATTCCGGTATGGCTTACGCCGGGAACGCTCACTGGTTTCGAAGCTTTGTTCGCTGAAGTAGCCGAAGTGAGGATGGTTCATAACTACGAAGCCTTCACTGTCGGCGACTTGCATGTACAACCCTTTCCGGTGCCGCACGATGCGCGCGAACCCGCCCAGTACGTATTCGGCGACGGTGCGCGCCGGCTGGGCGTACTCACCGACGTCGGTTGTTCCACCCGGCATATCGAGGCCGTGCTGAGCGGTTGCGATGCGCTGGTTCTGGAATGCAATCACGATGTCGAGATGCTGCGAATGAGCAGCTATCCGCAAAGATTGCGCGAGCGCATCGCAGGCCGTTTCGGCCACCTCGACAACGGCGCGGCCGCCGAGCTTCTGAGGCGCCTCGAAAACGGCAGACTCAAGCATCTGGTTGCGGCGCACCTCAGCCAGGAAAACAATCGTCCCGATCTGGCGCGCGCCGCGCTGGCGGCAGTGATGAATTGCGAACCGGAATGGATCGCGATCGCCGATCAGGACGATGGGCTCGCCTGGCGGCAAATCGTCTGATCGCCAATACTAGTCTGGAAATAAAAAAAGCCGGTCGAAGACCGGCTTTTTGTGCTTGCTGCGGGACTAATTCTTTTGTTCGGGTTTCTTGTCCGCGGGTTTCTGCTCCGGTTTTGCGGAGACAGCGGGAGCGGCGGTCGAGGCAGCACCTGTTGCAGGTGCGCCAGCGGCCGGAGCGGCGGCATCGGCCGGCTTGGCCGCATCGGCGGCGGGTGCGGGAGTTGTTGCAGCCGGGGCAGGTGCTTGTTCTTTCTTGCCGCAAGCGGTCAGTGCGACAGCGAGGAGGGCAGAAACGAGAAGCGTGCGATTCATTTGGATCAAAGCATGCGCTCAAAGGCCCAGCGTCGTGGCGGATACAGCCGGCGAGGAGGCTTCCCATATTTCCGCGAAACGTTCGATGAAGGTATGCGTGCCGATCGGGTCTTCCAGGGCGAGCAGCCCTCTCATCTCGTCGAAGTGGAAGCGATGCACGAAGCAGCGGTCATCGACGATGACGAAAGGATCGTAGACCGACTTGGCCGTCGGATGGGTCTCGTGAATGCTGATCAAGTGTCCGTAAGTGCGCAGCAGATGCAATATACGCGGACAGTTGCGATCCATGGTCCGGGTATCGTGCAGCACGATCTGCAGGCTGTTGCGCCGGCTTGCGAGCAGAAAGTGCCTCAGCAGTTCGAGGCGGCGGGAGGAGTTGTACTCGTTTCCCAGCGTGTGATCGAAAATGCGGATTCTGCCAGAGGCTTTCTGCAGGATCGTGTCGATTGCCGCTTCGTATTCGGCATTGCCGAAGATCGGCGAGTGTTGCGGGTTTGGCTCGTCTGCCATCGGAGTCAGTCTGCGGGGCCTGATTTGGACAAACAAATATAACCGGCGCGATACCAGCGGTAAAGCATATCGGTGACCGGGCCTTTCAATGGAATCCGGTGCCCCGGTAACCGGCGCGCATCGGCAAGCCGGCGCATCGGCGTTGCCAGAACCTTGTTCATTTTGTATTGCTCGCCGTTGATGAAAAGATTCGCCTTCCCGTAGAGCATCAGGGATGCAAGAGCCAGTTCCGCGCCATCACGGCGCAAGGCGCGTGAAAAGGCGATTGCCGAAAGCGGTTTGCGCGGCGGCGCGAACAGGACGTGCGGCTTGGGTTCGGTCAGATAGCTGCCAAGAAAATTAGCTACGTCGCGTCGCGTCCAGCTAATGTCGCCCAGAATGCGCTCGACTTTCCCGATCATGCCTGCGCCCAGCCGCGCCGGGTGCGTCTGCACGGATAAATCCGGGTCGTTGTAGCGACCGACGCCGTCCAGCCTCTCTTCCAGGAAGATCAGGAACTGGGACATGAGTTCGCGATGCGAAGGTGCACGGAAGCCGATCGAGTACGTATGACAGGTATCCACTGCAACGCCGTCGTGGGCAAACTCCGGCGGCAGATAGAGCATGTCGCCCGCAGACAACAGGCATTGTCCATCGGGTGAAAAGCGCTTGAGGATTTTCAGCGGCGCATCTTCCACCAGCGCCAGATCATGCGGACGGCTCACCTGCCACCGCCGCTGGCCCGGACCTTGCAACAAGAACACGTCGTAGGAATCGAAGTGCGCACCCACGCCGCCCCCTGTCGGGGCGTAACTGACCATCAGATCATCGAGCCGGCTATACGGGATGAAGTCGAAATGCGACAACAGTTGTCGGGCCGCAGGCAGCCTCTGATCGAGGCCCTGCAACAGCAACGTCCAGTTGCGCCGCGGCAGCCTGGAAAACCTCTTGCGGTCGAAGGGGCCATGTTCGACCACCCAGCGGTCGGCGTGGCTTACGACCAGCCGCGATTCGCAATCGTCGCGACAGGCCAATTCGACCATGTCGCCGAAATCGAGTACGCCGTTAAAACCGGGAATCGCGCCGCGCACGAGCAGCGGTTGCTTTTGCCAGTGGCGCCGCAGGAATGTCGTGGCGGAGAGGCCGCCGAGAAGTTGTTTGTCCACGTTCGTCATTTTATCGCCGCGAGTCAGCGCGAAGGCGCGATATTCGCGCTTTTGAAATCGGTTAGAATCCACCCTGAACGTGATCGGAGTTGTTCATGCTGAAAGTAGGTCAATCCGCGCCCACCTTCGAGCTGCCCGATGGCGATATGAATGTAGTGAGTCTGAGTGGCTATCGCGGCGTCAACAATGTAGTGCTGTATTTTTATCCGAAAGATGACACGCCGGGCTGCACGCTGGAAGCCATCGATTTCAGCGATCTCCAGGATGAATTTCTCGATCTCGACACTGTAGTGCTGGGCGTGAGCATGGACGATTGCATGAGCCACGGCGCCTTCCGTGACAAGCACGGCCTTGCAGTGCAGCTGCTGGCGGATGCGGAAGGCGAGGTCTGCGAGCAGTATGGCGTGCTACAGGAAAAGGAAGTGGACGGGAAGGTAAAGAAGCGTTGCATCGTACGCTCGACTTTCGTCATCGACAAGAACGGCGCGGTGCGGCATATTCTTTATCGAGTCAGTGCGCGCGGACATGCGTCAGATGTTTTAAACCTGGTCAAGGAGTTGAAGTGAGCATGCAGATCGGCAAGGATACGGTTGTGTCTCTGAACTATGAGTTGTCGGATGCCAGTGGCAAGGTGATCGAAAAAACCAAGGCACCCATCACCTATCTCCATGGCGCGTATGACGGCATCTTTCCATTAGTCGAAAGCGCGCTCCAGGGCAAAAGTGTCGGCGATAACTGCAAGGTGACGCTTGAGCCGGACGACGCCTTCGGGGAATACGAAGCGAACATGGTGCGCACCGAGCCGAAAAATCTGTTTCCGGAAAACATTTCGGTCGGCATGCAATTCGAAGGCGCGATCGAGGGCTCCAACGATTACACCCTTTACACGGTGACGGAAATCGCGGATGACATGGTCGTCGTCGATGGCAACCATCCGCTGGCCGGACAGACGCTGGTGTTTTCCGGCACCGTGACCGAAGTGCGTGCCGCCACTCGCGAAGAACTCCATCATGGCCACGTGCACGGTCCGGAAGGACATCACCATTGATCGCCACGCCGGCGGCGTTTCTTGTTTCAACCGTCGCGTTTCCCGGTGAGGATGTGGATCATCGGCTCGTAGGCACTCTCGCGGGAGAATCGCCAGCTTGCAACAACCAATGCGGCTGCAGTAAATCCGGCCAGCACTGCGATGTTGGTCGATATCGCAAAATCCGCTCCCATTCCGGAAGGAAGCACGCCGAGCACGGCATGCTTGAGCAGGTCCACCCCGTAGGTGTAGGGATTGAGCAGGGCCACAATCTTGAGCGCAGTGGGCAGGTGGCTTACCGGATACAAGGACCCGGAGAGGAAAAACACCGGGAAGATGACGAAATTCATGATGGCCGCGAAATTATCCAGCGTGCGCGTGAACGCAGCCACCAGCATGCCGATGCCTGCACAAGCTGCCGAGGTCGCCAGCAGTCCTAACGCCAGCGGGCCGAAGCGGATTTGCGAATCCAGATAACCCAGCGCGGCGAGCAAAATCAACAGCAACAATGCCTGCAGAATGGCGGCGAGCGCGGCCGCCAGCATCTTGGCGACGACGATCCAATAGTGAGGGAAGGGCGCCACGATCAGCATGCGCATCACGCCGGATTCCTTATCGTATATCATCGTCAGCGCCGCGAGCATGGCACCGAACAGCATCGTCATCCCCAAAACCCCCGGCACGAGGAATTGCTGGTAGCTGACGCCACCGGACTGTTGCAGTACCGTACCGAAACCCGCACCGATCACGAACAGCCAGATCAATGGGCGCACCATCGCGGATACCAGCCGGGTGCGCTGGCGGAACATGCGCACCACCTCGCGCTCGAGCACCGCATAGACCGGCCGCCAGTGCGCCATCACGCCTTCCCTTCCGCGACCCACAGGAATACGTCGTTGAGATTCGGCTGCCGCCAGCGCAACGCGCGGACCTGAATGCCGGGTTCGGATTGCAGGCCGGCCAGGCGTGTGACGTCGTCGTCCGCGTAACGGAAACAGGCGACATCGCCATCGCGCAGGCAGGTCCCGAACGCCGGCGCGAGCCGTTGCGCGAGCGTTTCGACATCGGGGCTTTCGATTTCGACGATGTACCGTCCGAGGCTTGCAACCATCTGGGCCGGGGATCCGCTTCTCACGAGTTTGCCGCTTTTGAGGAAAGCGACCCGGTCGCAACTGTCGGCTTCCTCAAGGTAGTGGGTGGTGAGCAGGACGGTCATCCCGGTCTGTGCACGCAGATTTTCGATGAAACGCCATATCTTGCGGCGGTTCGGCAGATCGAGTCCGATGGTCGGCTCGTCGAGGAAGAGAATTTTCGGATGGTGAATGACACCGCGCACGATATCCAGCGCGCGGCGCATGCCGCCCGACAGCGATCCGACCGGCCGGTTGCGTTTGTCCGCCAGCCCGAACAGTTCGAGGAGTTCCGCGGCGCGTTCTTCGATGACCTTGGAAGGCAGGTTGTAGAGCAGACCGGCGAAGCGCAGGTTTTCCGCGATGGACAAAGTGCGGTCGAGCGCTGATTCCTGGAACACGAGGCCGATCGAAGCACGAGTTGCCACGGCATCGCTTACAACATCGTTCCCGAATACGGTTGCGTTGCCACCGGTTGGGCGAATAAGTGTGGCAAGCATGTGGATCGTGGAAGTCTTGCCGGAGCCGTTCGGCCCGAGCAGCCCGAAGAATTGCCCTGCCGGGATTTCGAGATCGAGGCCGTTGACGGCGAGTACATCGCCGTAACGCTTGACGAGGCCGCTGGCATTTACGGCCAACAGGGTAGGTGGCGCCGGGTTCATGGCGCGAGAGTGTGGACTAGACCGGCGTCTTGCTCAAGGCGCGGGAATTCTTGTCGTCGCGGAACAGGATTGGTTTAACGTCGACTTTCAGCGCAGGCGTTTGGGCCTTGTCGACCACGTCGGTGACCAGATGATGCAGGGGCGACAATCCGCATACGGGATCGGTGTTGGTCGCATCGCCGGTCAGCATGTAGGCCTGGCAGCGGCAGCCGCCGAAGTCCTTCACTTTTTCCGGACAGGAACGGCAGGGCTCCTTCATCCAGGAATCGCCGCGATAGGCATTGAAGCCGGGAGAGTCGTACCAAATCCAGTCTAGGTCGTGTTCGCGCACGTTCGGAAAGGCGAGCCCCGGCAGCATGCGCGCCTCATGACAGGGAAGTGCCAGGCCGTCGGCGGTTATGGTGAGGAACAGCGCCCCCCAGCCGTTCATGCATGCCTTCGGGCGTTCTTCGTAATAATCGGGGACCACGAAGAAGATCCGCATTTTGTTGCCCACACGTTCGCGGAACTTGTTGGTCACCTCCTCGGCGCGCTTGAGTTGGTCGCGCGTCGGCAGCAGCTGATCCCGGTTGACGTACGCCCAGCCGTAATACTGGGTGTTGGCCAGCTCCACGTACTCGGCATCCATGGCTTCGGCCATTTCCAGTATCTGCTGCACGTGATCGATGTTGTGGCGGTGCAGAACGCAATTGAGCACCATAGGGTAGTCGTACTGCTTGATCAGCTTCGCCACTTTCTGCTTCAGATCGAAGGTCTTGGTGCTCGACAGGAAATCGTTCATTTCCCGGGTCGAATCCTGGAACGAAAGCTGGATGTGATCGAGCCCGCCCTCCTTGAAAGCGGCAATGCGCTTCTCGTTGAGGCCGACCCCCGAGGTGATCAGGTTCGAGTAATAGCCGAGCTTGCGCGCCTCGGAAACCATGATTTCGAGATCGTCGCGTACCAGCGGCTCGCCCCCCGAAAACCCGAGCTGCGTGGCGCCGAGTTCGCGCCCCTGCCGCAACACCCGCAGCCAGTCGCCGGTTGACAACTCTTCGCCGTAACGCGTGTAGTCCACCGGGTTGTAGCAGAACACGCAGTGCAAAGGGCACTTGTACGTGACTTCAGCCAGCAACCACAGCGGATTACCCGGCTTGCTTGGGACGGATCCAGCCTTTTCCATGTACATGCTCCAGGAATCCGATGACGTCCCCTCGCAGGTCCGTACCGGGAAATGTGGTTTGCAAATCTTCGACGATACCGCGCACGGTTAATTTGCCGTCGATCCGCTTCATGATTTCGCCGGAGCTGCCGGGCAGTTTCACCATGCCCTCCGGGTAAAGCAGTACGAAACCCTGTTGTGCCGGTTCCCACTGAAAGCGGAAGTGGCGCTGCAGTTCGAATACCGTGTCGTCCGTGAATGGCGCGGTTTCAGACATGCCGGGTGTCACCGATGCCGTAGTTGATCTGCATTGCATCGAGCATGCTCCACAGCACGTCGAGCTTGAACTGCAGGATGCCCAGTGCACGTTCCTGCTCCGCGCGCGTTTTAAAATACTCGAGCGTGATCTGCAGACCGTGTTCGACATCGCGGCGGGCTTCCGACAGGCGCTTGCGGAAGTAGGCATAGCCTTCCGGCTCTATCCACGGATAGTGTTGCGGCCAGTTCTCCAGCCGCCTCTTGTGGATTTCCGGCGCGAACAATTCGGTTAACGAGGAGCAGGCTGCTTCCTGCCACGGGGCGCGTCGCGCGAAGTTGACATAGGCATCCACGGCGAAACGCACCCCCGGCAGCACGTATTTGAGCGAGGTGACATCTTCGCGCCTGAGACCGCAGGCCTCGGCGAGCCGCAACCAGGCTTCGATGCCGCCTTCCTGCCCCTCTATGCCGTCGTGATCGATAATGCGCTGAATCCATTTTCGGCGCTGATCGCGATCGGGCATGTTGGCGAGAACGGCCGCGTCCTTGATCGGGATGCTGATCTGATAGTAGAAGCGGTTATAAACCCAGCCCTGCACCTGTTCCCGAGTGCACTTGCCGCTGTTCATGGCGATGTGGAACGGGTGATGGATGTGATAGCGCTTGCCCTTGGCGCGCAGTTCGGCTTCGAATTCCTGCTTGTTCCACGGCAGATTGTCGGCGGCACCCATGTTCTTCTCCAGCTCAGAGCTTCACGTCCATGCCGTCATACGCGACTTCGATGCCCGCGCTGGCGAGCTGCCTGCGTTCGTCCGAGTCCTCGTCGAGGATGGGGTTGGTGTTGTTGATGTGGATGAGGATCTTGCGCGACGCTTTCAACGGCTTAAGCACTTCGATCATGCCGCCGGCTCCCGATTGCGGCAGGTGACCGATGTCGCGGGCGTGTTTTTTGGAGAGGCCAAGTCTGATCATTTCGTCGTCCGTCCAGAATGTACCATCCACCATCAGGACATCCGCTTCTTCGAGGAATGGTTCGAGGTGGGGTTCGATCTCTCCGAGTCCGGGTGCATAGAACAATACTTTCCCAGAGCGCGGGTCGGCGATGCGCATGCCGATATTGTCGCCCTCATGCGGGTTGTCGCGGTGCGGCGAATAAGGGGGCGCATTGCTCTTCAACGGTACCGCAGTAAAGGTGAGTTCCTCGGCGCCGATCACCGGAAAGCTGTTGCCGCGTCCGGTTGGGACCTTGTGCCAGTTTACGCCGCAATAGTGCCCCAGAATCTTGAACAGGGGATTGCCGGTGCTGAGGTCTTCGCGCGCCATGTCCGTGCAATAGATTTCCAGTGGGCGTCCTTCGCGCAGCATCAGCAGGCCGGTGGTGTGGTCTATTTGCGCGTCCATCAGTACGACGGAGCGGATTGCCGTATCGCGAATCGCCCGGCCGGGTTGCAGCTCAGCAAAACCTTTGTATTGCGCGAGCAGATCGGGAGAAGCGTTGAACAGGATCCAGTTGATGTTGTCGGCGCTGACCGCGATTGAAGATTGCGTGCGCGGCGTGGCACGCAGATTGCCCTTGCGCACGCCGTCGCAGTTGCGGCAATTGCAGTTCCACTGCGGAAACCCGCCGCCTGCCGATGCGCCCAATACCCTTATTCTCATCGCCATTGGTTCGCTGAAAGGCCCCGCAAGAAAGACAAAAGCCCCGTGATGGGGCTTTTGGCCAAGCCCAACGCTGTTAACTTAGCGGTTGGCGATGTACATCGTGACTTCGAAGCCGAAACGCATTTCGGTGTACTCAGGCTTGCTCCACATAGTTTTCTCCAGAAGTTTAAATTGTAGAATCAGCGGGATGTTTCCCGAAGCTGCCGAATCACCAGACCAAGTCTGCTGCCAGACTGGCAGCGGGTACATTGTCCGGTGAGTCAATGCCATTCTCCGGAAAGTCCGAGCTTCTGGCCCCTACGAAAATCACCAATTCGGCATCATGATTTTCATTAGTTTGGCGGCTCAACTTTACTTACCTCAACGGCTTCTCTACCCTTCGAACATGTCTGACGCCGCTCTCGACAGAGGTACTTATTTCCCCTCGCCAATGACCGACTGGTACCGCGAGCGCCCCTTCAAGGTGGCGTTTGCCGTCTCGGTGGTGATCCACGCGGCCTTGATCGCATTTGTACCCGGTTTCCGCTCCATCCCGATTGAGACGCCGCGGGTATTGGAGGTGGAGATCGTCCCGGAGGCAGCACCCCCGATTCCACGTATTCAGGAAAAGCCGGTCGTTCCACCGAAAACCGTAGAGCCGAAGGTTGAATCTATTCCCGAGCCGATAGTGCGACAACCGCTACCCGGGCCAACGCCCGAACCGCTGTTGCGACAACCGCAACCCGAGGCACCCGCGGTTCCTCTCGCAGAGATCATTCGGGCACCGCGTGCTGAACCGAAGCCGGAGTTTGTGGTGCCGAAGCCAGAACTGCGTCCGGAACCCAAGGCCGAGCCCAGAGTGGAGATCAAGCCCGAACCGAAAATCGAGCCCCGACCAGAGCCACCGCCGCGTGCCATTGCCGAAGTGCCGGTACCGCCGAGTCCGCAGGCGCCCCCCAGCCCGCCGGCGACGGCGATCGTTACTGTCCCCGAACCAAAGCCGATTACCGTGGCGCCCCGACAGTCAGCGGATGAGCCAGAGGAGGTCACCATGACCTCCCAAATGCTGGCGGCAATCTATCTGCGCAATCCCAAGCCGTCGTATCCAAACATGTCGCGCCACCTGAGCGAGCAGGGCACCGTGCTGTTGCGGGTATTTGTCACCATAACGGGCGATGCGGTCACTGTCGAACTCAAACAAAGTTCCGGTTTTCCGAGACTGGACAAGGCCGCGCAGGCTGCGGTGCAGAACTGGAAATTCGTGCCTGTCAAGAGGGGTGAACAGCCGGTCCCGGTCTGGGTCGTCGTGCCGATCAAGTTCAGATTGGACTCCTGATCTCTCTAACAACCTGGCCATGGTCGTAGACCAGAATCAGGCCGTCGGTGAAGCTTTTTACCCGCCGATCGAGCCTTACCGTCGCGATCTGCTCGATGTCGGCGGCGGTCATCGAGTCTATTTCGAGGAAAGCGGAAATCCGCACGGGATTCCGGTGATTTTTGTTCATGGCGGTCCGGGTAGCCAGTCGCGTCCCGCGCATCGCAGATTCTTCGATCCCGATTTCTATCGCATCATACTGTTCGATCAGCGCGGTTGCGGCCAAAGCACACCGCTTGGTTCACTCTCCGAAAACACAACGCCGCATCTGATAGCCGACATGGATAGGTTGCGGCGGCATCTGAAGGTCGAGCGCTGGTTGTTGTTCGGCGGTTCATGGGGCAGCACGCTGAGTCTTGCTTATGCGCTGTCGCATGCTGATCAAGTCGCTGGAATGATATTGCGCGGCGTATTCTTAGGCAGTCGTGCGGAGGTGGACTGGTTTCTGTCCGGCGTCCGGGGCTTCGTTCCTGAGGCCTGGGTGGAGTTTGCCCGCGACGCAGTTGGGTCTCTCGTCGAACACTATCGACGCCAGACAGATAGTCCTGAGCAAGAAGTCGCGCTGGCAGCGGCGAAACGCTGGTGCGACTATGAAGCGAGAGTCATGGAACCCGCAAATCCATCCGCATCTGCAGGCGCGGCATCGCAGCAGGAAATCCTGGCGCGCGTAAGGGTTCAACTGCATTTCCTTGCCAACGACTTCTTCCTGCAACCGAATGAATTGCCCGATAATCTTTGGCGGATAGGAACCAAGCCTGTGACCATCGTGCAAGGGAGATTGGATATGGTCTGTCGCCCCGTGGCTGCGGCCGCTGTAGCGCAGGGCATTGAGGGCTCCGAACTGCGCATAGTCGCCACCGGCGGCCATTCAGCGCTGCAGCCGGAAATTGCGGCGGCGTTATGCGCTGCGACCCGGCGCATGCGTGCTCGTATCCAGCCCTGAATCGATGCGCAATATGAGCTTGCGTGTTCGAATCAACCTGGTCATTACTCTGGTGATCGTCGCGTTTACCATTGCGACCGGGAATCTACTGATCGAAGAAACTCGTCGCTCGATCCGAGAGGAAATGGAGGCGGGAACCCGGGTTACCGCGCAGTTGCTGGAAACGGTGATAGCGAACACGCGTCCAAGCATTCAGGACACATCCCACAACCAGATTCTGTTGTCCTTCCTGCAGCGCGTGGGCAGAGTGAGGGCAAACGAGATTAGGCTCTACGACGGCAATGACAACCTTCTCTATACTTCACCACCGCCAGTCTACAAGCGCGGACGCTGGGCACCGCAGTGGTTTACCGATCTTGTCAAACCCAAATTAAGCGATTTCCGGTTGAATCTTCTGAATGGAAGCGTGGTAATAACGCCGGACCCGTCCCGCGCCGTGCTCGATGCATGGGACGACCTCAAACAGTTTTTCTGGCTTATGCTCGGATTCTTCGTTCTGGTCAACGTCGTCGTGTTCTGGCTGCTGGGGCGCTCGTTGCGACCGGTCGGAAAAATTCTCGGCGGATTGTCGCTGATGGAAAAGGGAAGATTCGAAACACGCCTGCCGTTCTTCGGTTCGCCTGAATTCGATTCGATCGGTCACGTCTTCAACCGTATGGCACAAAACCTCGAAGAGAGTCTCGCCGAAAATAGAAGACTGGCGCTGGTGGCGAAGCAGTCCAGCGATGCGATCATCATTCACGATCTGGAGGGGCGGATTTCCTTCTGGAACCCCGCGGCCGAACGGATGTTCGGCTTCCGGATGGAGGAGATCGTCGGACGCTCCGCCACACTTTTAACCACACCGGAACGACATGGAGAAATTCAGGAAAATCTCGATACCGTGAAGCGACGTGCCCTGATCGAGATGATTGAAACCCAACGCCTGACCAAAGATGGACGGATAGTCGACGTTGCGCTCTCTGCGGCGCCGCTGATCGACCCCCTGAACGATGAGGTCATCGGCGAAATCTGCAGCATGCGCGATATCACCGAGCACAAGATGGTGCAGCAGGCCGAACGAGAACTGGAACAGAATCGCCAGTTGACGCGTGCAATACAAAGTCGTCTCGAGGAAGAGCGCCGCAGCATTGCGCGGGAACTGCATGACGAACTCGGGCAATGCGTGACGGCCATCAAGACCATAGGCACTGCGATATCCAATCGTGCCCGCGAAACTGCGCCGGATACTCACGAAAATGCGCAAACCATCGTATCGGTCGCCTCGCACATCTACGATGTTGTACACGGCATTATTCGCCAGCTCCGGCCTACCGCGCTCGATCACCTGGGATTGAGCGAAACGCTGAGGGATACCGTCTCGGCATGGCGCGAAAGGCACCCGGACATTGCGTGTGATCTGCGTCTCGAAGGCACGCTCGAGGGGTTGGGCGAAACCATCAACATCACCGTGTATCGTATCGTTCAGGAATGCCTGACCAACGTCATTCGCCATGCTGTCGCGACACGTTCGGACATCCTCGTGGCGCGATGCGGCGATCATCCGCGTGGAGATGTCGTCCGGGTAGTAGTGCGCGACAACGGAAAAGGAGTTGTACAGCGCGCCGAAAGCGAAGCGACGCGCTTCGGTCTGATAGGGATGCGCGAACGCGTTCAAGCGCTTGACGGTGAATTCCGCATCGACAGCACCCCTGGAGAGGGCGTGATGGTAACGGCCGTCATACCAGTTAAGACACCGCCGTTTGGCTCTCGCGATACCGAGGCGGCATAGCGGAAGGGCCCACAGTGGAGAATAAATTGGCAATCGGGAACATCAGCGTGATGCTTGTCGACGATCACGCCGTGGTACGCATGGGCTTTCGCTTGCTTCTCGAGGGCTCTTCCGATATCAGGGTAGTCGCCGAGTCGGAAAGCGGGGAAGATGCCTGTCGCAAATATCCGGAAGTCAGGCCGGACGTGGTGGTCATGGATATATCCATGCCTGGAATCGGTGGCCTCGAAGCGATCGACCGTATTCTGGCGCGCGAGCCTGCAGCACGCATTCTGGTACTTTCCGCCCACGAGGATGCGATGCACGCGCGCAGAGTGCTGAAGGCCGGTGCCGCCGGCTATCTCACCAAGCGTAGCGCGGCGGAGGCCTTGATGCAGGCAATCCGGCAGGTGCATCAAGGCAAAACTTTTCTGGAACCGGAGATTGCGCAGCAACTTGCCATGCAGCAACTCAATGGCGAGCGCAATCCGCTCGATATGCTGAGCGAAAAGGAATTCAAGGTCTTCCTCGCCCTGGCGAAGGGCCAATCGGTCGCCGATATCGCCGAAGTCATGTCGCTCAGCCCGCGTACCATCGGCACTCACCTGTACAACATCAAGCAAAAGCTCGGAGCGTCGAATTCGGCTGAACTGGCTATCATTGCCATCCGGGCTGGTCTCGTAGATCTTTGATTATAAATGATATATTAGATTTTTCGGGATTAGCAAAATCTAATGAAAATCATGAGTCGGATTTCAGGGTTTTCTTGTGGGGATGGGGAGCGGGTTGACCCAGAATACATTCCATGGTCGTGATGAACGGCCTCGATGCCCGATGAAGTGGATTAACTCTCTTAATAAGGAGCTTTGCCATGTGGACCAAACCCGAATACACCGAAATGCGCTTTGGCTTTGAAGTCACGATGTACGTGTTCAATCGCTGAATAGCACAGCGCGACCCAAAGGGCTGCTTTCGAGCAGCCCTTTTTATTTTTGAGTGCGCCTATCGGCATTCTCGTGACAGAAGATAAAATCAAATACGACACCATGAACGAGACCCGAAAGGGCTTTAGAATGTCGCTGGCCAGATCGGCCCGCTGGGACGCGACGAAAACAATACCGTCTTCGATTTCGACTAATTCCTGCAGGCGCAGTGGGACGTGACTGACCGTTGGAGCGTAAGCGGCGGCGTACGTCACAGCGTCGTAAAGTTCAAGAGCGAGGATCACTTCATTCGGCGACGACAGCGGTAGCATCTATTTCAGCGATACGACACCGGTCAGCGACATCGTGTTCAAGGTCATTCCGGTGTTCAACCGCTATGCCAACGCTGGCAAGGGATTCGAGACGCCAACTCTTGTGGAACTGGCACACAAGTCCGTTTCGGCAACGAGCACCGGCTTCAATTTCGCGCTCAAGCACGCCGAAAGTAACAATTATGAAATCGGCGCGAAGACCTACCTGAGATCCAAGACCCGGTTGAACGCAGCGGTTTTCAAGACCGACACCAAGAACGAGATCGTCGTTCTCATCAACAGTACCGGGAGGTCCGTTTTCCAGAACGTCGACAGCACCAGTCGAAAGGGCTTCGAACTCGCAGTCGATACTAAGTTCGGAAACGGATTTACCGGACTGCTGTCCTACACCTGTTTCGGCGCCAAGTTTGAGAATGCGTTCCTGGCGTGCGGAATCAGCGCTGCTTGTGTGGCGCCGAATCTCAATGTTGCGGCGGGGAACAAAATACTTGGTGTACCTGCCAACTCCGTATACGGAGAACTCGGTTGGTCTTACAACCCGTTGGGATTCTCGACGGCAGTGGAAGCGCGCTGGATCGACAAGGTATTTACCAACGATTTGAATGACGAATCGGCCGACGCTTATGCATTGGTCAACTTGCGATTCGGCTTCGAGCAGAAACTCGGCGGGTGGGAACTCAATCGATCCGGGAATTTGCCCGCGTTGACAATATTTTTGACGAACAGTATCTGGGGTCGGCAATCGTAAACGCATCAAATGGACAATATTACCAATCCGCGCCCGGGACGAACTACACCGCAGGTGTGTCGGTACGCTATCAGTTCTGACGACCACGTTGTTGCTCGTTGTACTCGCACTAATGCCGCGCGTAGAAATACTTTGCGGCATCGTCGATCCGCCATAGACGGAGCGATCGAGCTTTCCCTACCCTGGTAGTTCCAACTGGCGACGGCAGTGGCCGTGGGTTTTTAGCTGCAATTTCGACCTATAGAGAGAACAAGATGAAAAAAGCCTGTATGACGCTCGCAAGCACTGTATTGGGTGCGCTAGTCCTTTCGACGATGGCTGCACCCTTTAGCTTATGTCTCGAACGAGGAAAGCGGAACCATATCCGTGATCGATACCAGTACCGATCAGGTCGTAAAGGAAATCAAGGCAGGAGACAAGCCGCGCGGCCTGGCTGTTTCCGGGGACGGGAAGAAACTATATGTCAGCGATCAGCCCCACAATTCCCTCGTAATCATCGACCTGGAAAAACTCGAACCGGTTGAAAGCATTTTTATAGGGGAATCTCCTGAAGGCGTCGGCATCTCTCCCGAAGGAAAATGGATCGTCGCTGCGGTCGAAGTCAGCAATTCGATTGCGTTCATCAACACGGAAACCAACAAGAAGGAATTTCTGGTCGAGGTGCGCGGCGAGAATCCCGAACACGCCGTGTTCGGTCCGGACGGAAAATGGGTTTTCTCAAGCGCGGAAGAAGCACATCAGATCGACCTGATCGATGTAGCACAGAGGAAACAGGTCAATCAGATCGAGGTCGGAAAACGGCCGCGCGGCATCGGATTTACACTGGACAGTAAAACTGCCTACGCCGTGTCCGAATTTGTCAGCACCATCTACGCAATCGACGTTGCCAAACAGGTGGTCTCGGCAGTCATTCCGGGCGGCCAATTCTCCAACGGGGTCACTGTGCATCCTGACGGATCGCGTGTGTTCGTTTCGAACGGTAAGGATGGAACGGTCTCGGTGATCGATACAACCACTAATACGAAGATCTAAAGACATCCCAGTGGGCAAACGGCCTTGGGGGGTTGTGATCCGCTAGCGGTTACGTAATTATGACTCGACAATTTGCGGGCAGTCGTTTTTGGAGGAGGGGTCTTGAATATAAATAGCAGTGGCGTTTCGCGCTACACGACGACAGCCATCGTTTTCCACTGGGTTGTGGCGATCCTGGTTCTCGCGATGCTCGGGTTGGGTCTTTATATGACGGGTGTTCCGAAGGGATCACCCGATCGTGCGTTCTACTTCAACCTGCACAAGTCAATCGGTGTCACAACGGCTCTCTTGGTAATAGTAAGGCTATGGTGGCGTGCGAAAAATCCGCCGCCATCCCTTCCGTCGTCGATGCCGGGCTGGGAGGTTCAGGCGTCAAAGATCAGTCACGCCTTGCTTTACATGTGTGTCATTTTGATGCCGCTATCAGGATTTGCCGCCACTCAATTTACGAAATACGGCGTGAATTACTTTGGTCTCTTCAAGATTCCTCCGATGGGATCGCAGAACAAGGTTGTCTACGACTTGTTGCAAGGGATACACGGGGTAACCGCAGCACTCCTGATTGTTCTTGTCATCATCCACGTGCTGGCGGTATTCAAGCATCTGTTGATCGATCGCGATAAGGTTTTCCAGCGCATGTTGCCTGGAAAATAGTACCGAAAGGTCTAATAAAAGAAGGCCCTCAGTCGGGGGCTTTCTTTTTTTGCATGGTCGTTTGCAGCTGACCGTATCGCGACAGTAGGCGAGTGTTCAAAGGCCATTAAGCTCAAATCACTTGATATATTAAATAATAATCATTATCATTCGTACTACTTTACCTGAACAAGCGAGCCAAAAATGAATGCAGTCTTGGTGGGGGCAGATCGACTGGGCAATATTCCTGACTCATTGGCTGGATTTGGAATCCGGATTCAGCGGCATGTTACCGGACGGTCATCCGCTCACCAGCGTTCCATGCCGGCGCTTCCACGTGACACAGATCTTCTTATCCTCTTTACCGACTTTCTCAACCATAACGCCATGAAAAGTTATCGGAATCAGGCCCAAATTCAGGGTATTCCGGTGATTGCATGTAGGCGCTCTGCGAACTGCCTAGCCGAGTTGGTTCAGCGCTATCTCGGCTTGGCGGGGCAATGCAAGGCTTGTCCCAAATTCCAAGCGCAAGCCGACTAGTCCACAAGGGAGACCCCCCCGGCTTTGCCGGGGGATACTTACTTGAAATATTGACAATCATTCTCATTGTGATTTAGCATTCTTCCAATTACTCTCAGGTGCGCCATGTACGTTTGCCTCTGCAATGGAATTACCGAAGGCCAGATTCGCGAAGCCGTAGGCGATGGCGCGCGTTCCTTGCGTGAACTTCGGCAGTGCCTGGGTGTGGCAAGTTGCTGTGGCAAGTGCGCCGATTGTGCGCAACAGGTGGTGCGCGAAACGCTTTCCACTGGCGAATTTCGCGAACATTTGAACGCCGCGTAATTCCTCTCATTGTCCCTTCCGGAATTTTTGGTTTTCGTAGTCCCGCCCGGAACTCTATAATCCCTGCTGTTTCGATCTTGCAATCGAAGGAGCACGCATGAAAGGCGACAAGAAGGTCATTGCACACCTGAACAAGGTACTCACCAACGAACTCACCGCGATCAACCAGTACTTCCTTCATGCCCGCATGTTCAAGAACTGGGGCCTGAAGAAGCTGGACGAGCGCGAGTTCAAAGAGTCCATCGATGAGATGAAGCATGCCGACAAGTTGATCGAGCGCATTCTTTTTCTCGAAGGCCTTCCCAACGTACAGGATATCGGCAAGATCCTGATCGGAGAGAATGTGCAGGAATGCCTGAAATGCGATTTGCGTCTGGAAATGGCAGGGCATCCCGTGTTGCGGGAGGCCATCGCTTATTGCGAAACTACGGCCGACTACATCAGCCGTGAGCTATTTGAGGATATTCTCGAAAGTGAGGAAGATCATATCGACTGGCTGGAAACCCAGATCGACCTGATTCAGAAGGTCGGCATCCAGAACTATATGCAGTCGCAGATGCCGCCGAGTTGATATTCGAATAATAATTTGTTGTTCCCGAAATCGAACAAGGCGGCTAGTTGTGAAAAACAAAAAAAGCCACCGCAAGGGCGGCTTTTTTTGGTGGAGGCGGCGGGAATCGAACCCGCGTCCGCAAGCCCTCTACAGGCAGTACTACATGCTTAGTCAGGTCATTTGATCTAACCGCTTCCACGCCGGCCGACAGGCTGGGAAGTGGCGAGTTACCTTGGATTTAATACCGCAGCAAGTAACCCGCTACAGCACGATCTCACGTATATGGCTCCACTGCTGGTTGCCCAGCCCGGCCCATGAGAGAGCCGGTGTGGAGTCCAGCCGGTATTAAGCGGCTAGAGCGTAACGTTCGTCGTTTGCGACTATACGTTTTCCAGCTGTATTAACAAGGTAACTGGGCCTTGGCATGCACTACACTGCTTCGCAACCCACGTCGAGACCAGGTCGCCCCCCAATAAGAACAAGATGGTGCTATTCCCTGAAAAATCAATTGAAGCAGGCAAGATTCTATCAGATCAGAGATTCAAACCTTCGAAAAGGATCGGACCAAGCTCCGCAGGGGAATCGACGAATACGTCCGCACCCCATTCTTCAGGCGGACGGCTGTTTCCCAAGTAGCCGTAGCGTACCACGACGACGCTCATCCCTGCGGCATGACCTGCTTGCACGTCACGCTCATCGTCTCCGACATAGATGCACTGAGCGGCGGTGGTCCCGATTCTGGACATTGCTTCGATTAACGGCGTGGGGTGAGGCTTTGCAAAAGGCGTAGAGTCACCGCAAATGACGCACGCGGTGCGATCCGACAAACGAAGCGCACGCAATAGTGGAAAAGTAAGGCGTTCGGCCTTGTTGGTAACGATACCCCAGGTCATGCCGCGATCCTCGATCTCATCTAACAGGGAAGGCACCCCGGGGAATAGGGCGCTGCCACGTGAGAGATTTCTCTCATAAAGGTTCAAGAATTCGTCGCGCAATTCCAAATAGCCGGAATCTTCGGGACGAATTCCGAAACCTGCTTGCAACAAGCCGCGGGCACCAGAGGAGGCATAGGCCCTAAGCTTGTCTATCGAGAGCTCGGGCATCCCGCGAGCCAGGCGCTGCTGATTCAGCGCAAAACCGAGATCGGGCGCAGTATCGGCAAGTGTGCCGTCGAGGTCAAACAATACGCTGCGCATTGCTGCACCCCCCGATCGTCGATAGGCCGAATTCATCGCGCCAGCATGGCGAGCAATTGTTCGTCTGCGAGCAAGTCTTCCAGCGCTTGAGACACGGCGGTATTGACGAGCAGCGTGCTGTCCTTCTCGAATGGCGGAGCGGCGCCATCCTTGCGTGTCCTGACATTGAATTGCCGGTCGTAATATTCGGTTGAATTGACCACGTGGGCAGCCACCTCCGCTCGAAGTTCCGTATCAAAAGTCAGCGGCTTCTTGACCGATTGCAATTCGAGATTGCGAATCTTAATGTCCAGCGTGCGATCCATTGTTTCGCTGTACGGCTGTACCGAGAAACCCAGTCTGGTCAGCGCCTGTTTTACTCGTTCGTAGATCGCGGGGCTCGGATCTTCTTCCACCCTTACATCGACCATTTTTCGATCGGGATCTCCGACCTCTCCCAGTTTCTTGTCCAAGCGGGAATCGGAGACTCGAAGACCCACCGCTTTGCTATTGCCAATCTGCGCTTCCTTTACTTTTACTTCCGGATCGATTCGAAGGTACTGAGGTTTCAAAGAGCAGCCCTGCGTACTTATGCCCAACGCAACCGCTGCGGTGGCCAGCAAGATTCTCGTATTCATCGAAATCTCCTTGAATTATACGGGGCGACAGAAGGCAAAATGCCCGGGTCCGCGGTTGCGCAATACTGCTCAAATCGCCCGCGCGCTCAGAATATAATTGACGGATGTGTCCGCTACCAGGGAATAGATCTTGGTAAAAGGGTTATAACTCATCCCGATCAGATGCTCGGTTTGAAGTTCCGCACGGCGGCAGTAACTTGCAAGTTCCGCGGGAGTGATGAACCTCGCATAGTCGTGCGTTCCCCGCGGCAGCAGATTTAGTACATATTCAGCACCCAGTATCGCGAAAAGATATGACTTCGGATTGCGGTTGATGGTGGAAAAAAAACATCTGCCCCCAGGATTCACCAGCCGCGCGCACGCATTTATTGCGCTGGCGGGATCAGGCACATGCTCCAGCATTTCCATGCAGGTGATGACGTCGAATTCCCCTAGTCGCTTATCGGCCAACTCCTCGACTGTTATATTGCGATACTCGACCTCAAGTCCACTTTCCAGCAGGTGCATCTGCGCCACCTTCAGCGGTTTGTCGCCGACATCGATGCCCGTCACCCTGGCCCCCGCGGCTGACATGGCCTCGGAAAGAATGCCTCCGCCGCAGCCGACATCAAGGACGCGTTTGCCTTTCAGTCCTGCTATTTGATCGATGTAACCCAGCCGCAGCGGATTGATATCGTGCAGCGGCTTGAATTCACTGTGCGGATCCCACCAGCGATGGGCCAGCTCGCTGAATTTTTGCAGTTCGACTGGATCTACGTTGATCATCTTATCCAACAGATATTCTTTTCTATATTGAACCTGTAATGCGCGCTTGCCATTCTCTTGCCTTGCGCATGATGCCGCCCTCATCGAGGTGTAGCAGCCGGCCGGAGCGGACCAGCTGCTTGCCCGCGACCCATACATCGCTTACATCCTCGCGACCCGCCGCGTAGACCAGATGCGACGCCGGATCATAACAGGGAGACAATGCGATCGAATCCAAGTTCACAGCGCACAAGTCGGCGCATTTACCCGGTCGTATCGATCCGACGCTGCGTTCGAGCCCCAGCGCCTGAGCGGCATTGAGCGTTGCCATGCGCAAAGCCGTATGGGCGGGAAGAACTTCCGCATTGTTACTGGTCGCCTTGGCCAAAAGGGCTGCCAATCGCATTTCGCAGAAAACATCCAAACGGTTATTGCTGGCCGCGCCGTCCGTTCCGATGCCGATGTTGATTCCGGCGGACAGCATCCTGTCCACAGGCGCGATGCCGCTCGCGAGCTTCAGATTCGACGATGGACAATGCGCGACCGAACAGCCCAGCCGGGCGAGGAGTGCGATTTCCTCAGGTTCGAGATGCACGGCATGCACCGCAATGAAATTCGGTCCCAGTATCCCAAGCCTCTCCAGTCTGGCGAGCGGCCGTACGCCGAATTTGACCAGACTCTCGCTGATCTCATCGTGCGTTTCGTGAATATGGGTATTGATCGGGATCTGCAACTGCTCCGAAAGAGTGAGTATCTGCTCGAAGCTCTTGTCGCTGACCGTATAGGGCGCGTGCGGCGCCATGCAGAAGCTCAGCAACGACTCCTTTTTCAATTCGTCGCGCATTGCCAGGCCCTTGCGCAGATAGTCTTGGGCGTCGCTAGCATACGCGCTGGGGAATTCGATCAAAATGATGCCCAGCGCGGCACGCATGCCCGCGTCCAGGGCCGCCCGGGCGGTCATCTCAGGGAAGAAGTACATGTCATTGAAGCAGGTAACTCCACCACGTAGCATTTCGGCGCATGCGAGCAGCGTTCCGTCATAGACGAACTGTGCTGACGCGTGCTTGCTTTCTGCCGGCCATATGTGATTCGAAAGCCAGTCCATCAGCTTCAGATCATCTGCAAGCCCGCGCATCAGCGTCATTGCCGCGTGGCTGTGGAAATTGATCAACCCGGGAATCAGTACATGCGAATTCAATCGACACGTCTTTCCGGAAGAACAGCGCACGCTCATTTCGTCGCTCGGCAGCAATGCCACGATATTTCCGTCGGTGATCGCGACCGCGTGATTCTCGAGCACGGTGCCGTGGGGTTCGACCGGAATGACCCAGGAAGCCTCGACTACGAGATCGGCGGCAAATCCGGAATTCGAATCCTGCATGGTGACCTCAAAAAAAAGCCCCGCATCTGCAGGGCTTTGATGAACGTGCGACGGGATACGAAATCAATTCGATTGCTTGGTTGCGCTAACGCTGACGTCTACCCTGCGGTCCGGCTGCAGGCAGGAGATCAGGGCCTTGCCGCGGGTTTTGTTACAGGCGTCCCCGGTCACTGATTCCGACTTGCCGCGGCCCTCAGTCTGGATCTTATCGGACGGTACCCCTTTTTTCACCAGGTAAGCTTTTACCGCTGCTGCCCGGCGTTCTGACAGCTTTTGATTGTAAACGGCCTTGCCGATGCGATCTGCATGGCCCACTATCGCAATCGAATCGTAACGCGTCCCGCCAAGGCCGGAAATCAATTCGTCCAACTTTGCGCGCTGGTCTGCGCGAACCGCCGACTTGTCGAAATTAAACAGGGGCTCTGCTTCGAAATTGACGGTGACCAACTTCGGTGCCACAGGTGCGGTTTTTTTCGGCGCCGTAGGCGCGGCTTTCGGTGCCGGCTCGTCAGGATAAATCTTCGGCTCGCCGACTACATTGTCGGCCGAAGCACGCTTCTCCTCGGAGTAACTAACTGTGCCGGATTCGTCGGGTTGCGTGCCGAGATCCGCGACTTCCTCCTCTTGATCGGAATCGGCGTACTCGGTGGTCTCGCCAACCGAGCTTTCTGCTGCCGCACTGGCCTCCTGGTCCGCCGATTCGGACTCGTCTTCCAGCGTGCCGATATCCTCGACTTCGTCGTCGTCGGAATCGGCGTACTCGGTGGTCTCGCCAACCGAGCTTTCCTCCGCCAGTGCCGCCTCCTGATCCGCCGATTCGGATTCGTCTTCCTGGGTGCCGAGATCCTCGACCTCGCCGGAATCCGCCATGTCCTCTGCATCAGCGTATTCAGTGGTCTCGCCGACCGAGGTTTCCTCTTCCGGTGCCGCTGCCTGCTCCGCCGATACGGATTCGTCTTCCTGCGCGCCGAGATCCTCGACTTCTTCGTCTGTTGCCTGCTCTTCCGGCAGCTCGTATTTCGTCACCGGGAAATCAGGTGTCGTTTCGTCCTTGGGAGCAGCTGCCACCACAGCCGGCTTCGGCGGTCGACTTTCTTCAAGGGGACGATCAACGTACTGAACCGATTCTCTTTCCGGCTCGTAAGCTGGAGCGGGTTGGGGAGCGGGTGCCGGTTGCGACGCGGGAGCCTCGGTAGCTGCCTTGGTCTCAGTCTGAGTTTGAGCGCCGCCGCCGGAACTGCTGCGATCGGTTTGACTGGCGCAGCCGGAAATTACCGCACCTACTAGCAACATTAACAGCCGATTGGTCTTTGGTTGCATCGCCTTTTCTCCTGATCGTGCTGGTCATGAATAACGCGATTATTGCCCATTCGCCGGCGGGTTAAAAGCGGATTACACCGCAGTTCCTAATCGATAAGTCAAGAAGCCAATTCGACGCCGGTGGCCCAGTTCGTCAGTGAAATAGACTGCTTCGAAGCTGGAATTTCCTTGCTGAACAATGTCTCGGGAAGAGTCGGCATGATAAAATGCGCCGCTTATGCCGGTCGGTGCTGCTCAGCGCTTGCGGCCGAGCGAACGCCTGCTTTGTCGGTCCATTGTACGAGATTAAGCGGCGTAATTTCATGACAATTTGCAACAAGGAACCGACTTGCCCTGATGGATCAATTCGCCAAAGAAACCCTTCCAATTAGCCTCGAAGAGGAGATGCGCCGCTCTTACCTCGATTACGCGATGAGCGTGATCGTGGGTCGCGCGCTCCCCGATGTGCGCGACGGCCTGAAACCGGTACATCGCCGCATCCTGTTCGCCATGCACGAGGCCAACAACGTCTGGAACCGGCCCTACGTCAAGTGCGCACGCGTAGTCGGCGATGTCCTCGGAAAATACCATCCGCATGGGGATTCAGCAACCTACGAAGCCTTGGTCCGTATGGCCCAGGATTTCTCCATGCGTTACACCCTCATCGACGGGCAGGGCAATTTCGGCTCCGTCGACGGCGACTCCGCAGCCGCCTACCGCTATACCGAGTGCCGGCTGGAAAAGATCGCGGCCGAGCTCCTTGCCGATATCGACAAGGAGACTGTCGATTTCGTTCCCAACTATGACGGCAAAGAGCAGGAGCCGAGCGTCCTGCCGACCCGGATTCCGAATCTACTAATCAATGGTTCTTCCGGAATCGCGGTGGGCATGGCAACAAACGTGCCGCCGCACAATCTCAGCGAAATCGTAAATGCCTGCTTGGCCATCCTCGATCGGCCCGACATCAGCCTGGACGAACTGATCGAACTCGTTCCTGGTCCGGACTTTCCTACGCGCGGAATCGTCTACGGTACTGCCGGGGTCAGAGAGGGCTACCGCACTGGGCGCGGGCGTATCGTAATCCGTGCCCGTACCCATGTGGAAGAGCTGGAGAAGGGCAACCGCCAGGCCATCGTGATCGACGAACTGCCCTACCAGGTCAACAAATCATCGCTGCTGATGAAGATCGGCGAGTTGGTTCGTGAAAAGCGGCTCGATGGCCTTTCCGAAATTCGGGACGAGTCCGACAAGTCCGGCATGCGTGTAGTGCTGGAACTTAAGCGGGGCGAGGTACCTGAAGTCATCCTGAACAATCTATACAAAGAAACGCAGATGCAGGACACCTTCGGCATGAATATGGTGGCGCTGGTCGAAAACCAGCCTCGGCTGCTCAATCTTAAGGAAATCCTCGACGCGTTCCTGCGCCATCGGCGCGAGGTAGTTACCCGGCGGACTGTCTTTGAACTCAGAAAGGCGCGCGATCGGGGCCATGTGCTCGAAGGCCTCGCAGTCGCGCTGTCCAATGTCGACGAGATCATCGCGCTGATCAAGGCAGCCGCCGCTCCTGTCGAGGCCAAACGGGAACTGATGTCGCGGACCTGGCATTCGCAACTCGTCGAGTCTATGTTGGCACGCGCCGATGTCGGGGAGGTGCGGCCGGAGGGGATGTCTCCGGAGTATGGACTGCAGGCGGACGGATACCGCCTGTCCGAAGTTCAGGCGCAGCGAATTCTCGAGATGCAACTGCAGCGACTCACCGGTCTGGAACAGGAAAAGATCGTCAACGAATATCGGGAAGTAATGGACACCATTGCCGACCTGCTCGACATCTTGGCGAGGTCTGAGCGCATCACCAAAATCATTGCCGAGGAGCTGACCGAGACCAGGGACGAGTTCGGTGACGAACGTCGCAGCGAGATCGTAGCCAATGCCGAAGACCTCAGCATGGAGGATCTGATCGCTCCGGAGGACGTCGTGGTCACGCTGTCCCACAGCGGTTACGTCAAGGCGCAGCCGCTCGCCGATTACCGGGCCCAGAAGCGGGGGGGGCGCGGCAAACAGGCGACAGCGACCAAGGAAGACGATTTTATCGACAATCTGTTCATCGCCAATACGCACGACTACGTGCTGTGTTTTTCCAGCCGCGGGCAGTTGTACTGGATCAAGGTCTATAACGTGCCGCAGGGCGGCCGAGCGAGCCGCGGCAAGCCGATTGTCAATCTACTGCCATTGACAGACGGAGAAAAGATCACGGCGATCTTGCCGGTGCGCGAGTTCGACGAGAACAAGTATGTTTTCATGGCCACGGCCAACGGTACCGTGAAGAAGACGCCGCTATCCGATTTCTCCCGCCCGCGGCCGTCCGGCATCATCGCCGTGGATCTCGACGAGGGCGACTATCTGATTGGTGTCGCGCTGACGGAGGGCCGGCACGACATCATGCTGTTCTCGGATGAAGGCAAGGCCGTTCGCTTCGACGAGCAGGACGTGCGTCCGATGGGGCGCGTCTCGCGGGGGGTGCGCGGGATGAGATTGCCGGTCGGCCAGAAGGTCATATCGCTGCTGGTGGCCGAAAACGAATCCATCTCAGTCCTGACCGCCACGGAAAACGGCTTCGGCAAGCGCACTCCGATCACCGAATACACCCGCCACGGTCGGGGTACGCAAGGCATGATCGCAATCCAGACCAGCGCCCGTAACGGCAACGTCGTAGCGGCTACCCTGGTAGAGGATAAAGACGAGATCATGCTGATCACAACCGGAGGGGTGCTGATTCGCACCCGGGTCGCGGAAATTCGGGAGATGAGCCGTGTCACGCAAGGCGTCACCTTGATCAATCTCGGGCCGGATGAAAAGCTGGCCGGATTGCAGAAAATCGTGGACAGCGAAGACGGCGGCGAAGGTCTGGATGCGGGTACCGAAGAAGATCCTGCCGAAGCTGACGGAAACGAAGCTGAGCAAGGACAGGCCCATCAAGACGGGCACGACGAGCAGTCCTGAATTGACGCACCCGATCCGGACAATCATTTGAAGAAAGCGGAGCAGTGAAAGTGGGGAGAGTATTCAACTTCAGTGCGGGGCCCGCAGTTCTGCCGCAGCAGGTTCTCGAAAAAGCGCGCGACGAAATGCTGGATTGGCACGGTTCCGGCATGTCGGTCATGGAGATGAGCCACCGCGGCAAGGAATTCATCGCGATTCATGCGCAGGCAGAAGCCGGTCTGCGCGAACTGCTAGCGATTCCGCAGAACTACAAAGTGCTGTTCCTGCAAGGCGGGGCGATCGCGGAGAACGCAATCGTGCCAATGAACCTTCTGCGTGGCCGCAGTGTTGCCGACTACGTCAACACCGGCGAGTGGTCGAAGAAATCGATCAAGGAGGCGAAGAAGTATTGCAATGTGAACGTGGCGGCTTCCAGCGAGGATCGAAATTTTTCTTATGTCCCGCCACGCGAAACATGGCGACTGAGCAAGGATGCCGGTTATGTTCACATCTGCTCCAACGAGACCATCGGCGGTGTGGAATATCACTGGGTTCCGGACACCGGCGAAATTCCGCTCGTGGCCGATATGTCCTCCCATATATTGTCCCGTCCTGTCGATGTCTCCAGGTATGGTTTGATTTACGCCGGAGCGCAGAAGAATATCGGGCCGGCGGGTCTGACGATCGTCATTGTGCGCGACGACTTGATCGGGCAAGCTTTGCCGATCACGCCGTCGGCTTTCGACTACAAGCAGCAGGCCGAAAGCGATTCCATGCTCAATACGCCGCCCACTTACGCTGTTTACATCGCGGGTTTGGTGTTCGATTGGCTGAAGCAGCAGGGTGGTCTTTCAGAGATCGAGAAACGCAATATCGCCAAAGCCGGGCTGCTGTACGACTACCTGGACCAAAGCAGCTTTTTCGTCAGTCCCATCGAAAAGCGTGATCGCTCGCGCATGAATGTGCCGTTCAAGCTCCGGGACGAATCGCTCGACGAGATGTTTCTGAAAGGCACCCAGCAGCTTGGTATGCTGCAGCTCAAGGGCCATCGTTCCGTCGGAGGCATGCGTGCCTCCATCTACAACGCGATGCCGATCGAGGGCGTGAAGGCATTGGTCGGATATCTGCGGGAATTCGAGAAAAGTCATGGCTGAGTCGGTACGCATTCTCACGCTGAATGCCATTTCATCGACTGGCCTTCAGCGCTTGCCGTCGGAGCGTTATTCGGTCGGTGCGCAGGTCGATGCACCTCATGCAATCCTGGTGCGCTCCCACGACATGAATGCCATGGCTATCGCTGCGTCAGTGCGGGCCATCGGCAGGGCGGGTGCGGGTACCAACAACATTCCGGTGGCAGAAATGAGCAAGCGCGGCGTCCCGGTATTCAATGCGCCGGGTGCGAATGCGAATGCGGTCAAGGAACTGGTGCTTGCTGGCATGCTGATCGCCGCACGCAATCTCGTTCCCGCCATCCGCTTCACCGATGGATTGTCCGGCGGCGACGAAGAGATAGACAGGAAGGTCGAGGACGGCAAGAAACATTTTGCCGGCATGGAGCTTCCGCAGCACATGCTTGGAATCATCGGTCTTGGCAACATCGGCAGTCTGGTCGCCGATGCGGCGATCAAACTCGGCATGGAAGTATTCGGGTATGACCCGGAGATCACGGTGGATGCCGCATGGAGCCTGCCGTCACAGGTCAGGAAGGCGCACAGCATCGAGGAGGTGCTCCGGAAAAGCGATTTCGTGACCCTGCACGTACCCTTGCTTGACGGCACGCGCAATCTGATCGATGCCAAGCGTATCGGCCTTATGAAACCTAAGGCGGTGCTGCTCAATTTTTCGCGGGACGGCATTGTGGACAATAACGCAGTGGTCGATGCGCTGAACGCAAAAAAGCTCAAGGCTTACGTTTGCGATTTCCCCGGCAGTCGTTTCAAGGGCCACCCCGCCGTGGTGGCCACGCCGCATTTGGGGGCTTCCACGCTGGAAGCCGAGGAAAACTGCGCCATCATGGTGGTCGATCAGGTGCGCGATTATCTGGAGAACGGCAACATCCGCAATGCGGTGAATTTTCCGGACGTGGTCATGCTGAGGGAATCGCCTTACCGGCTTGGCATCGCCAACGCCAATGTGCCGAACATGGTCGGACAGATCTCTACAGCGGTGGCACAGGCCGGATTGAACATCCACAACATGCTGAACAAGTCCAGGAAAGATATGGCCTACACGCTAGTCGACGTGGATAGTGCGGTGCCACGCCAGGTGATAGACAAGATCGCGGCGATTGCAGGCGTCCTTGCGGTCCATTATCTTCCTGCAGCTTCGTAGCCCATGCCGGACAACCTCAAACAACTGCGCGAGCGCATCGACGCCCTGGACATCGAGATCCTCAAGCTGGTAAGCGAGCGCGCATCGGCAGCGCATGCCATCGGCAAGCTCAAGGGTGACGGTACGGTTTATCGACCCGAGCGCGAGGCACAGGTGTTACGGCGGCTTGCTGAGCGCAACCCAGGACCGCTGCCCGAAAAGGCGGTGACGCACTTGTTTACCGAGGTCATCTCCGCCTGCCGCGCTCTGGAGGACGCCTTCTCGGTTGCGACTCTTGGCCCGAAAGGGACATTCAGCGAAGAAGCGGCGGTCAAGCATTTTGGTGGGCAGGCTCCGGTCTTGCTGTGTACCTCCATCGACGAAGTTTTCCGGTCGGTGGAGTCGGGCAATATCGGCTACGGCGTGGTGCCGGTGGAAAATTCGACCGAGGGCGCGGTGGGCCGCACGCTCGACCTACTGCTCTCCACACCCTTGAAAATTTGCGGCGAAGTGCTGTTGCCGGTGCATCAGAACCTACTGTCGAAGGGAAGCGATATTTCCGCCCTCAAACGCATTTTTTCGCATGCGCAAAGCCTGGCACAGTGCAACCGGTGGCTCGCACAGAATTGTCCGCGTGCGGAGCGCATCCCGGTTGCGAGCAATGCCGAGGCGGCAAGGATGGCGCAAGAGGATGCGGAATCGGCGGCCATCGCGGGACGCTCGGCCGCCGACTATTACGGCCTGCCGGTTGTGGCTGGCAACATCGAAGACGAGCCGAACAACACAACGCGCTTCGTCGTGGTCTCCCCCCAGGACGTTCCGCCTTCGGGCGATGACAAGACCTCGCTCGTCATGTCCACCCGTAATGTACCCGGTGCTATTCATGAATTGCTGACCCCCTTGGCGAAGAATGGCGTGAGCATGACTCGACTCGAATCCAGACCGTCCCGCACGGGCCTGTGGGAGTACGTCTTCTTCCTCGACATGGAAGGTCATCAAGGCGACGAGAACGTGGCGCGCGCTCTGGAAGGAATGCGCGAGCTTGCCGCATTTCTGAAAATCCTCGGTTCCTATCCGGTCGCCGTGCAATGAATACCGCTGCGCCAGCGCCGGATATCATCGACGTCTGCGAACGCTCACCGGGTTATATTCGCGGCATTGCGCCCTATCAGCCGGGCAAGCCGATATCGGAACTGGCGCGCGAACTGGGTCTGCAGGAATCGAGCATCATCAAGCTCGCCTCGAACGAGAATCCGCGCGGTGCCAGCCCGAAGGCGGTTGAAGCGATGCGAGCCTCCATTGGTGAAACGGGACGCTATCCGGATGGCAATGGTTTTGCTCTGAAGGAGGCGCTTTCCCGTCGATATGGACTATCCCCGGATCGAATCGTGATCGGCAATGGTTCCAACGATGTGCTCGAGATGGCAGCCCGGGCTTTCCTTGCGCCGGGAAGTTCAGCGGTCTATTCGGAGCATGCATTTGCCGTCTACCCGCTGGTGACCCAGGCAACTGGCGCCGCCGGTATCGTGGTGCCGGCGCGCGAATTCGGTCACAACCTGGATGCGATGTGGAAGGCGATACGCGGCGATACACGCATCGTTTTTGTTGCCAATCCGAACAATCCGACCGGCACCTGGATCACCCCGAAGAGGGTCCGGAGTTTCCTGGAAATGGTTCCGGCTGACGTGCTGGTGATACTGGACGAGGCATACAACGAATATCTCGATCCTGATCTACGTGGCGACGCGGTGCGATGGGTTGAGGAGTTTCCGAATCTGGTGGTCTCCCGGACTTTTTCGAAGGCCTATGGACTCGCCGGATTGCGCGTCGGATATGGTTTTATGCATCCGCAGGTTGCCGACCTGATGAACCGGGTGCGCCAGCCCTTCAATGTCAGCCATATCGCCCAGGCAGCAGCCGTTGCTGCGCTGTTCGACGATGAATTCGTGGAGCAAAGCACGCGACTCAACAGTCAGGGGATGAGTACCCTCACCGAGGGGTTCCGGCGCCTCGGGCTTTCTTGGATTCCTTCCCACGGCAATTTCGTCAGTTTCAAAGTGGGACCGGGCGCGGAAATTTTTCGGCGACTGCTCAAGCACGGGGTGATCGTGCGGCCGATTGCGGCCTATGGCATGCCCGAATATTTGCGCGTAACGATCGGCACCGAGGCCGAGAATGCACGCTTCCTGTCGGCGCTCGAAATCGTACTCAAATGAGTATGGCCGCCGCAGCCTTCTTTGGTCCGCCGCTTTCTTGAGCGACTTCCACTGCGACAGGCTGGTCGTCATCGGGGTCGGTTTGATCGGCGGCTCTGTCTCGGCGGCACTCAGGCGTGCCGGCAAAGTGCGGCGCATTGTCGGCGTGGGGCGAGGCCGTGCCAATATCGAGCGCGCGCTCGAATTGCGGGTCATCGACGAAGCGATCGAAGGCGTCGCCGTTGCCGTTAAAGGCGCGGACATCGTATTGCTTGCCGTGCCGGTCCAGCAAAACGATCGCGTGCTTGCACAACTGGCGGCATCAATCCCTGCGGAAACGCTGGTTACCGACGCCGGCAGCACCAAGAGGAATTTCGTCGCGGCCGTCCGGCGACTGCTGCCATCGCATTTATCGCACGTAATTCCCGCACATCCCATCGCCGGTGCCGAACTGACCGGCGTGGATGCCGCCAATTCGGGACTGTTCGTTGACAGGAATGTAGTGTTGACCCCGCTGCCTGAAAACGATGCCGGCGCCATTGACCGGATCGAGTCCATGTGGAAAGCCTGTGGCGCGCGCGTCAGCCGCATGTCGTGTGTACATCATGACCAGGTGTTTTCGGCGGTCAGCCATCTTCCGCACATGCTTGCGTACACGCTGGTGCACATGATTGCAACGCGATCCGATGCGCAGGAACTGTTCAGTTTCGCCGCGGGGGGGTTCCGCGACTTCACCCGCATAGCCGGCAGTTCCCCGGAGATGTGGCGCGACATTGCTTGGGCGAATCGCGAGGCGCTGCTGGCGGATATTGCGAGCTATCAACAACAACTCGGGCAACTGGCCGAGCTGATTCGCAACGCGGACGCCGAGCAGGTCGGGCAGATCTTCGAAACCGCCCGCAATGCGCGCAATGCCTGGCTGCGACAGGATTCATGAAGCCGCGGGATTTCTGAGGCATGTCTGCCTATCCCGACCATCTTGATCTCGGTCCGCTCGATCGCGCGGCCGGCACCGTGCGCCTGCCGGGTTCAAAAAGCATTTCCAATCGGACTCTGCTCCTCGCGGCGCTGGCGGATGGCCGTACGCAAATTCACAACCTTCTGGCGTCGGACGATGTCGACCGCATGCTGGAAGCATTGAGCCTCCTGGGCGTAAAAATAACCAGAAGCCGGCAGGATGTGGTAGCGGTCGAGGGCTGTAACGGAAGCTTCCCGGCCAAGCAAGCCGATTTGTTCCTCGGTAATGCCGGCACTGCATTGCGTCCTTTGACGGCCGTGCTTGCGATGTGCGGTGGACATTACAAGCTGTCCGGCGTGCCGAGGATGCATGAACGCCCGATCGGTGATCTAGTCGATGCATTGCGCAGCCTGGGGGCCGACATTCATTACCTGGGCAACGAAGGCTATCCGCCACTGGAAATCAGGCCAGGGACGCCGCGGAGTGGCTCGAAGGTCCGGATACGCGGCGACGTTTCCAGCCAGTTCCTCACCGCATTGTTGATGGCGCTACCGCTCGCAGACAGACAGATTACCATCGAGGTGACGGGTGAATTGGTCTCCAAGCCCTACATCGACATCACGCTCGATTTGATGGCGCGTTTCGGCGTGACGATCGAAAGAAACGGCTGGTCGTCGTTCTTGATCCCGGCTGACAGTCGTCTGACCAGTCCGGGCGATGTCTACGTGGAAGGCGATGCATCGGGCGCTTCGTATTTTCTTGCTGCGGGTGCAATCGGCGGAGGTCCGGTCCGCGTCGAAGGAGTGGGGCGCGGCAGCATCCAGGGCGACGTTGGGTTTGCCGATGCGCTGGCCCAGATGGGAGCACGGATCGAGATGCACGAAAACTGGATCGACTCCGCTGCACCCGCAACCGGGAGACTGCGCGCCTTCGACCTAGACTTGAACTCGATTCCCGATGCGGCCATGACGCTGGCGGTGGCCGCATTGTTCGCCGATGGTACCAGCCGGCTGCGTAATATCGGCAGCTGGCGTGTGAAGGAAACCGACCGTATTGCGGCGATGGCCACCGAATTGCGCAAGCTTGGCGCGCGTGTGGAAGAGGGCCCGGATTTCCTCACGGTAACCCCGCCGTCCTGCTCGCGTCTTGCGCACGGTGCCGCCATCGATACCTATGACGATCATCGGATCGCGATGTGCTTTTCGCTGGCCGCACTCGGTGGCGTGAAAGTACGCATCAACGAACCCGGGTGTGTGGCGAAAACCTTTCCGGATTACTTCGAGCGGTTCGCCGAAGTGACGTCGAAGTCCTCGGCCCCCGTCATCGCCATCGACGGTCCGTCGGCTTCCGGAAAAGGCGTGGTAGCGCAGCGAGTGGCTGAGCATCTCGGATTTCGTTATCTCGACAGCGGATCGCTTTACCGGTTAGTCGCGCTGGCGGCGTTGCGCGACAGGGTCGATGTGAAAGACGCAGATTCGCTTGGCGAAATCGCACGCACGCTTCCCGCGCAGTTCAGCGAAGGCAAGATTCTGCTGAATGGGGAAGACGTGACGGATGCGATTCGCGCTGAAGCGGTTTCCCGCGCCGCTTCCGAGGTTGCCGCTTTTCCGTCGGTGCGTCAGGGACTTATGCGCCGTCAGCAGGCGTTTCGCCGGGATCCTGGTTTGGTAGCGGAAGGGCGCGATATGGCTTCAGTCGTATTCCCGGACGCCGTGCTCAAAGTATTCCTCACCGCGTCGGCCGAGGAGCGTGCTCTCCGCCGCTATAAACAGTTGATAGAAAAAGGTTTCGATGCTACTCTGTCCACCCTTTTGCAAGACATTCGCCAACGCGATGCTCGCGACAGCGAGCGTAGCGTGGCGCCTCTGCGAAAGAGCGTTGACGCACAAATTATTGATACCACTGGGCTTTCTATACAAGAGGTCGTTGCCCGGATACTCCAGTGGTTTGAATCGGCGTCGCGCAAGGTCCCATCCCGCTGAATGAATTACCCGCATCCCGGCAGCTTCATCTGCCGCACGGAGGGAATTTTTCCGCTGCTGATGGGTAGATAAACCAACCCGTTAAATGAAACGGTTTTTCCGCGAGTTCCAACCTTTTGCTCATGAAAACTGAATCCCAGACCCCCGCTTCCGCCATCAACGAAAATAGTTTTGCCGCGCTGTTTGAAGAAAGCCTTTCGCGGCAGGAAATGCGAGCGGGTGAAGTCATCACGGCTGAAGTGATCCGCATAGATCAGAACTTCGTCGTGGTCAATGCCGGCTTGAAGTCGGAAAGTTTCATCTCGGCGGACGAATTCAAAAACGATCGTGGCGAGGTCGAGGTCAAGGTCGGAGATTACGTCACGGTTGCTATCGAGGCACTCGAGGACGGCTACGGCGAAACCCGGCTGTCGCGCGAAAAAGCCAAGCGACTCGCGGCGTGGCACGACCTCGAGAAAGCAATGGAAGAAGGCACGCTGGTACAGGGTCTGGTCAATGGCAAGGTCAAGGGTGGCCTTACGGTGATGGTCAACGGCATTCGTGCCTTCCTGCCCGGCTCTCTGGTCGATATCCGTCCGGTCAAGGACACCAACCCCTACGAAGGCAAGCAGCTTGATTTCAAGGTCATCAAGCTCGACCGCAAGCGCAACAACGTGGTGGTTTCGCGCCGTGCGGTACTTGAACAGACCCAGGGTGCCGAGCGCGAAGCACTGCTCGCCAGCCTGCAGGAAGGCGCGGTGGTCAAAGGCATCGTCAAGAACATCACCGACTACGGTGCGTTCGTGGACCTCGGCGGCATCGATGGTCTGTTGCACATTACCGATCTGGCTTGGCGCCGCGTCAAGCATCCTTCGGAAGTGCTCAATGTCGGTGACGAAGTCACCGCCAAGATCCTCAAGTTCGACCAGGAAAAGAATCGCGTCTCGCTGGGCCTCAAGCAGCTCGGCGAAGACCCGTGGGTGGGCTTGTCGCGTCGCTACCCGACGGGTACCCGCCTGTTCGGCAAGGTCTCCAACCTCACCGACTACGGTGCGTTTGTGGAGATCGAGCAGGGCATCGAGGGTCTGGTGCACGTATCCGAAATGGATTGGACCAACAAAAACGTCCATCCCTCTCGCGTAGTTCAGCTGGGCGACGAGGTGGAAGTGATGATCCTCGAGATCGACGAAGATCGCCGCCGTATTTCCCTGGGCATGAAGCAGTGCAAGCCCAATCCTTGGGATGAGTTTGCTTCCAATTCCAAGAAGGGCGACAAGGTTCGCGGCCAGATCAAGTCGATCACTGATTTCGGTATTTTCATCGGACTGCAAGGCGGCATCGACGGGCTGGTGCATTTGTCGGATCTGTCATGGAGCGTGCCCGGTGAAGAAGCTGTGCGCAACTACAAGAAGGGTGACGAGGTCGAGGCGATGGTGGTATCCATAGACGTCGAGCGTGAGCGTATTTCGCTTGGCATTAAACAACTCGAAGGCGATCCGTTTACGAACTTCGTCGCCGGCCACGACAAGGGCAGCATGGTCGAGGGCGTGGTGAAGTCGATCGACCCCAAGGGGGCCGTGATCCAGCTCGACAGCGACATCGAGGGATATCTGCGCGCTTCCGAGCTGGCGCGTGACCGAGTCGAGGACATCCGCACTCACCTCAAGGAAGGCGACAAGGTGAATGCGATGATCATCAATGTTGACCGCAAGAACCGCAACATCAACCTTTCGATCAAGGCCAAGGATGCGGCCGACGAGTCCGAGGCAATGCAGAAGCATGCCGTCGACGGTGCGTCGAATGCCGGCACGACCAATCTGGGTGCTTTGCTCAAAGCCAAGCTGGATAACAAGAACTCTGCGCAATAGGACGCGCCATGACCAAGTCGGAGCTGATAGCCAAGCTGGCTGCGCATTTTCCACAGCTGGTCGCGAGCGATGCCGAGCTTGCGGTGAAAATGATCCTGGATGCCATGGCCAAGAGCCTGGCTCAGGGACATCGAATCGAAATCCGCGGCTTTGGAAGCTTCGGCCTGAACTACCGGCCGCCTCGCGTGGGACGCAATCCCAAATCCGGCGACAAGGTGCACGTTCCGGCGAAATACGTGCCGCATTTCAAGGCGGGCAAGGAACTGCGCGAACGCGTGGACTTCAAGAGCCAGTAGGCAGCAGGCGGCAGTGTTGCAGCAGCGAACAGGATGGGCGGCATATCGCAAGATCGTGCCGCCTTTTTTTGCCTGATTTTCCGACCCCGATGCTCCAAGGCGGATGATGATGCCGATGCGCTACCTATCCTGGGCTTTTCGCATCCTGTTGTTCGTTCTGTTGTTCGGCTTCGCGCTCAAGAATTCGGATCCGGTAAACGTACGTTTCTATCTTGGTGCGCACTGGGAGGCGTCGCTGGCGCTGGTGGTGCTGGTCTTCTTCACCGTTGGCGTTGCAGCGGGCGTTATGGGGTGTTTCGCCTACATTTACCGGCAGCGGCGCGCGATCCTGCAATTGCGCAAAGAATTGCGCGCCAAGCCGGGCCCGCCGGAAGATGCACCCTGATTCGATGCTGATATTGCCCGTACTGATTTAGGATCTGGCCTGAAACATGGAATTCGAATTCTGGTGGCTTCTGGGGTTTCCTCTGTTCTTCGCCTTCGGCTGGCTTGCGGCGCGCGTCGACATCAAGCAGCTGCTTTCCGAATCCCGTTCGCTGCCGCTGTCTTATTTCAAGGGACTCAATTTTCTCCTCAACGAACAGCCCGACAAGGCCATCGAAGCCTTTATCGAGGTCGTGAAGGTCGATCCGCAGACCGTCGAACTGCACTTTGCACTCGGCAGCTTGTTCCGTCGCCGCGGCGAGGTGGAACGCGCGATCCGGATGCACGAAAATCTGCTGGATCGGGCTGACTTGGCGCCCGAGCAGAAAATGACCGCGCTGTACGAGCTTGCGCAGGACTATCTCAAAGCCGGGCTGCTGGACCGCGCGGAGGAATTCTTCGCCAAGCTTCAGGGAACCCAATACGAACAGCAAGGATTCAAGTTCCTCCTTGAAATCTACGAGCAGGAAAAGGACTGGCAGAAAGCCATCGAAACATCTCGCAAGATGGACTCGGTCTCCGGCCAGTCGAGTGCGAAGGACATCGCCAATTTCTACTGCGAGCTCGCGGCCGTCGAAATCACACATTCACGATGGGACCAAGCGCGCGACTATCTGAGCGAGGCCTTGAGCGTCAATCGCAAATGTGCGCGAGCAAATATCCTCCTCGGCGATACCGAGATGGGGCAGGGACGGCCGCAGGCGGCAATCGAATACTGGAAAAGCCTGGAGAGCCAGAATCCGGCCTATATCGCGCTGGTGGCGGAAAAAATGCTCGCTGCCCATCGCAGCCTCGGGTGGGAAGACGAGGGATTACAATTGCTGCGCGGTTATCTCGCCAACTATCCTTCCCTCGACCTGCTGAACGTGATTTTTCAGGGTGAACTGGACCATCGTGGCGCCGACCACGCTTACAGGCTGGTACGCGATGAGCTGACGCGTAATCCGACATTGCTCGGGCTGGACAAGCTGCTCGAAGCGCAACTGCTGGAAGCACCAGCCGAGCGTCGCCACGAACTCCAGCTGATCAAGAACCTGGTGCATCAGCATACCCGTAGCCTGGCCCTCTACCGCTGCGAGAGCTGCGGTTTCAAGGCGCGTCAGTTCTATTGGCATTGTCCCGCCTGCAACGGGTGGGAGACGTATCCGCCACGGCGTACCGAGGAAAGGGAATTTGCCGGATGAGTTCCCGCGTGATCGTTGCCCTGGATTACGCTGATGCGAAATCCGCGATGGTGCTGGTTGATCGCCTGCAACCGTCGGTCTGCAAATTGAAAGTCGGCAAGGAATTGTTCACCGCTGCGGGACCGGCGTTCATTGCGACTATCGCGGAACGCGGTTTCGATCTCTTTCTCGATCTCAAGTTTCACGATATCCCGAATACCGTGGCGCAGGCCTGCAAGGCTGCTGCGCAACTAGGCGTGTGGATGATCAATGTGCATGCTCTCGGTGGCCGGGGGATGATGAATGCCGCGCGAGAAGCTGTCGAATCCGCGCCGCGCAGACCGAAACTCATCGCAGTGACGGTTCTGACCAGCATGGCAGAGGCCGACCTGCGTGAGGTCGGCATCGACGCGAGCCCGCTTGTGGAGGCAATGAGGCTTGCCGAGCTGGCCGCAGAATGCGGCCTTGACGGTGTGGTGTGCTCGGCTCATGAAGCTGCCGCGATTTGCGACCGGCTCGGCAGCCGTTTTCTGCGCATAACGCCGGGCATACGCTTACGTGAAGATGGCGCGGGCGACCAGAAGCGCGTCATGACGCCGCAGATGGCGATCGCTGCCGGGGCAAGTTATTTGGTCATAGGCAGGTCGGTCACCCGCGCCCCCGATCCGTTGGCGGTACTGGCGCGTATCAACCGCGAGATCGCGGTTCCGGAGGGTCAGAAGTGAAAACTACTATCATCGGCACTGGCTATGTCGGCTTGGTGTCAGGCGCCTGCTTTGCCGATCTTGGCAACGACGTCGTCTGCCTGGACGTCGACGAGAAAAAAATTGCGCAGCTCCGTGGTGGCAGCATTCCCATCTATGAACCCGGGTTGCAGCAACTGGTCAGCCACAATGCTGCAGCCGGACGATTGAGATTCACCACCGATGTAGAGGAAGGCGTGGCCCATGGCGCAGTTCAATTCATCGCAGTGGGAACGCCATCGGACCAGGACGGCTCCGCCGACATGCGGTACGTCATTGCTGCCGCCCGCAACATCGGACGCAGCATGACCGAATATCGCGTCATCGTAAATAAATCCACGGTTCCGGTCGGTACTGCCGAACGGGTACGCGCGGCAATAGCGGAAGAACTCCGCAACCGCGGCCTCGATCTGCCCTTTAGCGTAGTGTCGAATCCCGAATTCCTCAAAGAAGGCGCAGCGGTCGGCGACTTCATGCGGCCGGATCGCATTGTCGTGGGCAGTTCCGACGAGCGCGCTACGCAAATCATGCGTCAGCTCTACGCCCCCATCCTGCGCAACCACGATCGCCTTCTGGTAATGGATCCGCGGTCGGCAGAGCTCACAAAATACGCCGCCAACGCGATGCTCGCGACGCGCATCTCTTTCATGAATGAGCTGGCCAACCTGGCAGAAAAACTCGGCGCCAATATCGAGTCGGTCCGCAATGGGATTGGCTCCGATCAGCGTATCGGTTATCACTTCCTCTACGCGGGTGTGGGTTATGGTGGCTCTTGTTTCCCCAAGGACATTCAGGCGTTGCAGCACACTGCTGGTGAGTATGGGGTGCAACTGACCATCGTCGATTCCGTGGAGAAGGCCAACCGTACGCAGAAGCAGCGTCTCCTGGAAAAGGTGCGCGGTCGTTTCGGTGAGCATCTGGATGGGCGACATTTCGCGGTTTGGGGCCTTTCGTTCAAGCCCAATACCGACGACATGCGAGAAGCACCCAGCCGCGTGGTGATCAACGGTCTGCTGGCGCGGGGAGCCCGTATCACCGCCTATGATCCGGTCGCGATGGAAGAAGCAAAGAAGATCTTTGCCAAGGAGCCGGGTATACGCTTCGCATCGTCCACGGTTGGCGCGCTGGATGGTGCGGATGCGCTGATCATCGTCACGGAATGGAAAGAATTTCGCAGTCCCGATTTCGATGACATGAAGAAGCGCCTGAAGTCGCCGGTGGTCTTCGACGGCCGCAACCTTTACGATCCGGTAACGATGCGCGATTCCGGTATCGAATATTTTTCGGTGGGCAGGCCGCAGTGATCGGACGCGAGGTGGTGAAAAAAACGAGACTGCTGGTGGTCGGCGATGTCATGCTCGACCGCTATTGGTTCGGCGACGTCAGCCGCATTTCACCCGAGGCTCCGGTGCCGGTGGTAAGAGTGGGGCGAACCGAAGAGCGCCTTGGTGGCGCCGCCAATGTGGCGCGCAACATCACCGCAATAGGAGCCGGGGTCAGCCTGTTATCCGTCGTCGGCGAGGACGAAGCGGCCGCTTGCATTCAGGAGCTGCTGAAGGCCGAAGGCATCGACGCGCAGTTGCATCGCGATCCGGCACTGGCCACTACGATCAAGCTGCGTGTCATCGGCCGGCAGCAACAATTGCTGCGCATCGACTTCGAAACCGAGCCTGCTCACGAAGTACTGATGTCCAAGCTCGCCGACTTCGAGGCCAGATTGAAAGATGCCGATTTGGTGATTTTGTCTGACTATGGCAAGGGCGGACTCAAGCACATCGAACGCATGATCGAATTGACCCGCGCCGCCGGCAAGCCCGTTCTGGTCGACCCGAAGGGCGACGACTATGCACGCTACAAAGGTGCCACGCTGATCACGCCGAATCGATCCGAATTTCGTGAAGTAGCCGGGCGCTGGAAGAGCGAGGAAGACTTGACCGAGCGCGCGCAGAAGCTGCGCGCTGAACTCGGCGTGGATGCGCTGCTGGTTACCCGCAGCGAGGAGGGCATGACCTTGTACCGTCAGGGCGAGCGCCTGCACGTTCCGGCGGTGGCCCGGGAGGTATACGATGTCAGCGGTGCCGGGGACACGGTGATCGCCATCCTGGGCGTCATGCTGGCAGCCGGCGCCACCTTTGCCGAGGCGCTTCGGCTCGCAAACAAGGCGGCAGGGATTGTCGTCGGTAAGCTCGGCACAGCGGTGGTTCATCCAGAAGAACTCTTTTCCTGAGTCCAATATGCAAATCGTCGTCACCGGCGCTGCCGGGTTTATCGGATCCAATCTGGTCAGGGCGCTGAATGCACGCGGCGAGACCAACATCCTTGCGGTCGACAACCTGAGCCGCGGTGAAAAATTCCGCAATCTGGCGGACTGCGAAATTGCAGACTATCTCGACAAGGAACACTTCCGCACGGCACTGGACGCGGGCTCGTTCGATGGGGAGATCGCCGCCATCCTGCATCAGGGCGCCTGCTCGGACACCATGCAGACCGATGGCCGCTACATGATGGATAATAATTTCCGTTATTCGTCGGACCTGCTGGCGTATTGCCAATCGGAATCGGTGCCGCTGATCTACGCTTCTTCCGCGTCGGTGTACGGTGCCGGACCGGTATTCAGGGAGAGATCTGAAAATCAGAAGCCGCTCAACGTCTACGGTTACTCTAAATTCCTGTTCGATCAGATAGTACGCAGGCGCTGGGAGGATAACAGCGCACAGGTGGTCGGACTACGTTATTTCAACGTCTATGGGCCGCGCGAAGCGCACAAGGGGAGGATGGCGTCGGTTGCCCTGCATTGTTTCGATCAGTTTCGAGAAACCGGAAAGGTAAAACTGTTCGAAGGTAGCGGCGGCTACGCCGCTGGCGAGCAGCGCCGCGATTTCATCTCGGTAGACGACGTGGTGAGGGTCAATCTCTACTTCCTCGACAATCCCGCAAAGTCCGGAATTTTCAACTGCGGTACCGGCGCTTCGCAGACCTTCAACGAAGTGGCGGTCGCGACGATCAATGCCTTGCGGGCGGCGGAAGGAAAGGATGCTTTGACGCTTTCGGAGCTGAAGGCACAGGGATTGATCGAATACGGACCGTTCCCTCCCGGCCTCAAGGACAGATATCAGAGCTTCACGGAGGCCGATCTCGATGAGCTGCATGGCGCGAAGTATTCCGCGCCGTTCTCCGACGTGCAGGCCGGCGTCGGGCGTTATGTCGGATGGCTGCTGGCGAACCGCTAGCACGCCCTTTCTTTTCCATCCGCGCACGGGCGAGTATTATTCTCCGGCATGGATCGCAATCTCGGTAACACCCAAACCCTCGATGACTTCGTCGGCAATACGCCGTTGGTGCGCCTGAAGCGTATTCCACGCGAGACCAGCAACGTCATCCTCGCGAAGCTCGAAGGCAACAACCCCGCCGGATCGGTGAAGGACAGACCCGCGCTTTCGATGATCCGCAGGGCGGAGGAACGCGGGCAGATCAAGCCCGGCGATACGCTGATAGAAGCGACGAGCGGCAATACCGGCATTGCCCTGGCAATGGTCGCTGCGCTGCGTGGCTACCGCATGATACTGGTCATGCCGGAGCACCTTTCGATCGAGCGCCGTCAGAGCATGGCGGCATTCGGTGCGAAATTCGTGCTGACGCCGAAAGACGGCGGAATGGAAAAAGCACGCGACGTTGCCGAGCAGATGCAGGCAAGCGGCGAAGGTCTGATCCTCGACCAGTTCTCCAATCCCGACAATCCGCTATCGCATTACGAGGGAACGGCACCGGAGATCTGGCGCGATACCCAGGGGCGGATCACGCATTTTGTCAGCAGCATGGGGACCACCGGTACCATCATGGGATGCGCGCGGTATTTCAAGGAAATGAATCCCGTGATCGCGATAGTGGGCTGCCAGCCTACCGAAGGCTCTCAGATTCCGGGCATACGCAAATGGCCCGAAGCTTATCTGCCGCGGATCTTCGATCGCAAGCGCGTGGATCGGGTGGTGGAGATTGCGCAAAAGGATGCTGAGGACATGACACGGCGGCTGGCCCGCGAAGAGGGCATCTTCGCCGGCATCTCCTCAGGCGGAGCGCTGTGGGCGGCCTTGCAGATATCCGCAGAAGTCGAAAACGCCACCATCGTCACGATCGTCTGTGATCGCGGCGACCGTTACCTTTCCACCGGAGTATTCCCCACCGAATAGTTGCCGGATGCGCCGGCGCAGTCAGTGTGTCGTCCAGCGCCCGGGAGTCCGTCGCAGGCTGTCGAGCAGGGACTCGTGCTTCAGTAGAAATTCTTCCGGCAAGTGATTGTCGAGTTTCGCGAAGAGCTCCTGATGCAAGGCGAGTTCGCGCAACCAGGCCTCTCGGTCGAGCGTCATCAATTCCGCAAAGCGGTCCGGCGTGAGGCCGAGCCCGTTCCACTCCAGATCGTCATGTCGCGGCATCCAGCCGAGCGGGCTTTCCATCGCGCCCGCGCTTTCCTGGCAGCGATCCACGATCCATTTCAGCACGCGCATGTTCTCGCCGTAACCGGGCCACAGGAACTTTCCGTTCGCGTCCTTGCGGAACCAGTTGACGCAGAAGATCCGCGGCGGGACCTTGATCCTGCGTCCCATCGTCAGCCAGTGGTCGAAGTAATCGCCGATGTGATAACCGCAAAACGGCAACATTGCCATCGGATCGCGGCGCACTTCGCCAACCTTCGCAGTTGCGGCGGCCGTAGTTTCGGAACCCAGCGTGGCGGCCATGTAGATGCCGTCGGCCCAGTTGAAGCTCTGGATCACCAGTGGCACGGTCGTGCTGCGCCGGCCGCCGAAAACGAACGCCGAAATGGGCACCCCTTTCGAATTTTCCCAGTCAGGATCGATGCAAGGGCATTGCGCCGCGGGAACGGTGAAGCGCGCATTCGGATGCGCGGCCGGACGGCCGCAATCCGGCGTCCATGAACGGCCCTGCCAGTCGGTGAGTTGTGCGGGCGGCTGGTCCGTCAGGCCTTCCCACCAGACGTCGCCGTCCGGGGTGAGGGCAACATTGGTGAAAATGCAGTTGGCGCGCAACGTCGCCATCGCGTTCGGATTGGATTTCTCCGAAGTGCCGGGGGCAACGCCGAAGAAGCCGTATTCCGGATTGATTGCGCGCAGCCGGCCCTCTGCATCGGGCTTGATCCAGGCGATGTCATCGCCGATCGTTGTAATCTTCCAGCCTGTGAACGCGGGTGGCGGAATCATCATCGCGAAATTGGTTTTGCCGCACGCGCTGGGAAAAGCCGCGGCAACGTAGCTCTTTTCACCTTGCGGAGACTCGACCCCCAGGATCAGCATGTGCTCGGCGAGCCAGCCCTGGCGGCGGCCCATGCTCGATGCGATGCGCAGCGCAAGACATTTCTTGCCCAGCAAGGCATTGCCACCATAGCCGCTGCCGAAAGACCAGATGGAATTTTCCTCTGGAAAATGCACGATGTACTTGTGGTCCTTGTTGCACGGCCACGGCACATCATTCTGTCCGGGCATCAGTGGCATGCCGACGGAATGCAGGCAGGGAACGAAACTCCCGTCCTGGCCGAGCACATCGAGAACCTGGCGACCCATGCGCGTCATGATGCGCATGCTGACCACGACATAAGCGGAGTCTGTTATCTGCACTCCGGCCTGCGCAAGAGGGGACCCGATCGGCCCCATGGAAAACGGCACGACATACATCGTGCGACCGCGCATGCTGCCGTCGAATAGCGGCAACAGCGTGCGCTTCATTTCCTGGGGATCGAGCCAATTGTTGGTGGGGCCGGCATCCTGCTTGTGGGCGCTGCAGATGAACGTGCGATCCTCCACCCTGGCCACGTCCGAAGGATCGGAGAAAGCGAGATAGCTGCCGGGGCGTATTGCGGGATTGAGCCTGCGGAAGGTACCGCCCGCGACCAGGCAGGAGCACAGATCCTCGTATTCGGCCTGCGATCCGTCGCACCAGTGGATGCTCGCCGGTTGGGTGAGCCCGGCGATTTCCGAGATCCATTCAAGCAGCCGGGCGCTCTTGACGAATTCCGGATGTACCAGGGCAGGTTGTGCTGCCGGGCTCAGGCTGACGAGCGATCTCACAAGCAATTCTCCTCATCGTGTCGCTTGTTTTTTGTAAAGTCTATCATCGGACATCCTGCCCATGGCCACGTTCGATCCGATCGCTTGTTGCGCCGCATGATCGCGACGTTTTCGCACTGCGCGATGCCTGACAAGCGCGACTAAAGTTGGAGGATGCGGCGCCATTTCCGGTATTCTCACGCGTTGATATCTTGTGGAAAAAGACTGCCCGTGTCGGGCATCGCGGATGTCGATTCCAGGCCTTGTATTCATGACACCCATTCTCGTATTCGATATCGAAACCGTTCCAGACGTCGCCGGTTTGCGGAAAATCAACGCTCAGGGAGCGCAGATCAGCGATGCCGAAGTGGCGCAACTTGCTTTCGATCGGCGGCGCGAGGCGACGGGCAGCGATTTCCTGCCGCTGCATCTGCATCGCGTCGTCGCCATTTCCTGCGCGTTGCGCGATCGCGACAGCTTTCGTGTCTGGTCACTGGGCGAGGCCGCGGAGCCGGAGCGAGATCTGGTAAAGCGTTTCTTCGACGGCGTCGAGAAATACACCCCGCAGCTCGTGTCGTGGAACGGCAGCGGATTCGACTTGCCGGTTCTGAACTACCGCGCGCTGATCTACGGCGTGCATGCCGCGCGCTTTTGGGACATGGGTGAGGACGATCGCGATTTCAAATGGAATAACTACATCAGCCGCTATCACAGCCGCCACCTCGATCTTATGGATGTCCTGGCAATGTATCAGGGCAGGGGCAATGCACCGCTCGACCAAATGGCGCAACTGCTCGGCCTGCCCGGAAAGCTCGGCATGGACGGGTCCAAAGTATGGGAGGCGTTCCAGCAGGGACGCATCGCGGCTATCCGGAATTACTGCGAAACCGACGTCGCCAATACCTATCTGCTCTACCAACGCTTCCAGCTGGTGCGTGGCGTGCTCGATGAAGCACAGTACCGCCGCGAATGTGAACTGGTGCGTGCCACGCTGTCGAAAACCGGCGAGGATCACTGGCGCGAATTTCTCGCCGGCTGGCAGTCGTAGCGTGAAATTGGGACCCGTCAGCCCCGCAGTGCGGGTCGAATCGCTCGATCAGGAAGGGCGAGGAGTCGCGCATCTCGACGGCAAAGTCATTTTCATCGAGGGCGCATTGACCGGAGAGACGGTCGAGTATGTCGTTTTCCAGCGCAAACCGAGTTATGAACTCGCGGAAGCGAAACGGATCATTCGGGCATCCATATCGAGGATACAGCCCCGTTGCCGCTATTTCGGCGTATGCGGCGGTTGCAGCATGCAGCACCTCGAGCCGCGTGCTCAGGTGGCGGCAAAGCAGCGCGTGCTGGAGGACAATCTCGCCCGGATCGGCAAGGTGACGCCCGAGACCATCCTTTCGCCAATCCATGGCCCAACCTGGCAGTACCGCTATCGGGCACGGTTCTCGGCCCGCCATGTTGCCAAGAAGGGCACGCTGGTTGGTTTTCGCGAGCGGCGCAGCAGTTTTGTCGTCGACATGCAGACGTGTGAAGTTGTACCGGCGCGCACTTCTGCGCTGTTGATGCCGTTGCGCGAGTTGATTGCCTCGTTATCCATCCGCGAGCGGTTGCCACAGATCGAATTGGCCATCGGCGACGCAGTCGACGTGCTGGTTCTTCGCGTGATCGAACCGCCGGACGATTCCGACCTCGAGAAACTCAGGCAGTTTGCCGCGCGGCATCGTGTGCAACTGTTGCTGCAGCCGAAAGGCCCGGATTCGGTCTATCCCTTATTTCCGCAGGAAGTGATACCGCTGCAATATCGCATCCCGGACTTCGACCTCACCTTTCCCTTCAACGCGACGGATTTTACCCAGGTCAATCACGAGATCAATCGGGTGCTGGTGCGGCGGGCGATTACCCTGCTCGATCCGCAACCGGGAGAGCGCATCGCCGATTTTTTCTGTGGCCTGGGAAATTTCTCGCTGGCGATTGCCCGGCGCGGCGCGCAGGTACTCGGTGTCGAAGGCAACTCGCGTCTGGTGCAGCGGGCGTATGGGAACGCCGTCCTCAATGGCCTGGAAGACCAGTGTCGTTTCCTTGATCTGGATCTGTTCAAGATCACAGCGGAAGACTGGAAGGAACTGGCGCCTTTCGACCGGATACTCATCGATCCGCCGCGAGATGGCGCGATCGAGCTGGTGAAGGCACTGGGCGAAATGGCGCCGGCGCGTATTGTCTACGTGTCTTGCAATCCGGCGACGCTTGCACGGGACGCGGCGGTGCTGGTGAACGTACACGGATACCGGCTCACGGCGGCCGGCGTGATCAACATGTTTCCGCATACCTCACACGTCGAATCAATCGCAGTGTTCGAACGCTGAAGCAATCGCCGGGCGAAAAAAGGGCGACCTCAGGGGCCGCCCTTTTCCATTGTTTTACCGAATCAGTCGCGCTGGCCGGTAAACGCCATGAGCAACTGCAACAGGTTCACGAATATGTTGTACAGGCTGATGTAAACGCCGGTCGCCGCCATGATGTAGTTGGTCTCCCCGCCGGTGACGATGCGGCTGACATCGTGCAGCAGGAACAGCGAGAAAACGACGACGACCAGGGCCGAGATCGTCAGGGCCAGCGCCGGAATCTGGAAGAACATGTTCGCCAGCATCGCCAGCAGAAGCACGATCATGCCCACGAACAGGAACTTGCCCATGAAGCTGAAGTCTTTTTTCGTGGTCGTTGCGATCAGGCTCATGACCAGCAGAATGCCGCCCGTGCCGATCGCAGAGATGCCGATCAACTGAGGTCCGTTCCTGAGTTGCAGTGCGAAATTGAGAAGCGGTCCCAGCCACCAGCCGAGAATGAACGTCATGCCGAGCAACAGCACTACGCCCAGTCCGCTATTACGGTTGGCCGCAATGGCAAACTGCAGTCCGATGACTGCCCCGATCATCAGCAGCGAAGCCATGATCGGATGCTGCATGATGATTCCGCCGGTCGCCATGCCGGCGAATGCGCCGACGACGGTCGGCACCATGGTCAGCGCCAGCAACAGGTAAGTGTTTCGCAATACCTTGTTCTGAGCGACCGACAGTTGTCCGGGTTGCGAACCGTACTGGATTTCAGGTTGCATATTGTTACAGCCTCCTCAAGGGAAATGACACGGCATAAGACTACGCAACTGCAATCAAAGTTTCAATGGCTTGTGTGACGTCCCTTGCCTATGAGCTATCATCGCTGCCAAAGGTTATCCGGAGCTAAAACCGGCACAGTGATGTACGGACATACGGAAGGGTGGCAGAGCGGTTAAATGCACCGGTCTTGAAAACCGGCAGAGGCGCAAGTCTCTCGTGGGTTCGAATCCCACCCCTTCCGCCAGAAATGAAAAACCCCGCAGGAAGCGGGGCTTTTCTGCACTTTGGTGGAAAACTCTACAGAAGCGTCTTGGCAAAATTCATCGCCGCCGGCATGTCGGGAAGCTGGGTCACTTCCGGCACGACCTGAATGTATCGCACGATGTTGTCCTTGTCGGTGACGATTACCGCTCGCGCCAGCAAACGCAGCGGGTCCATCAGCAGGCCATTGTTCTTTCCGAACTCGGCAGACTTGTAGTCCGAATAGAAAGTGACGTTCTTGATCTTCGCTTCCTTGGCGAAGCGCTGTTGCGCGAAGGGAAGGTCCATGCTGATCGTGACCATGTCGATCTTTTCCGCAAGTTTCCGATCCTTTTCGCTCAACTGGTGGGTCTGGGCCTCGCAGGTTGGCGTGTCGAGTGAAGGAACGACACTGATGATACGAACCTTGCCTTTGGCCTCGGCGATATTGACTGGCGCGAGGTTGCCGGCGGTGACCATTGCGGCGGGCAGGGGATCACCCACCTTGAGTGCCTGACCGCTCAACGGCATGTCGTTGCCCATGAGCTTGACGGTATTGCCGTCACCGGACGAGGCGCTCTCCGTGGCAACCTTGATGGCCTGGACTTCCTCCCCTGCGGCGTAGGCCGAAACCGAGCCAACTCCGAGCAGGCCGGTTATTATCAATGACATCAATGAAGATGGTTTCATGGCAACTCCTCTATATATTTGTTTGGTTGAACGGCTCAATGACTTGTAGCAGCCCTATTTTGAATGACGAATACCAAGTTCCCTAGATGAAAACGCCTATTTATCCCTAACGAATTTCATGAGCTCGATTCCGTCCGCCGTCCGCTCGGGTGAGGAATTGCCGGGTTTACGCAAACCAGCCGGCGCGGGTCCGGGTGAAACTGGGAGCGGAAATCTTGCGCTGAATCTGCGCAGAAAGTCATTTCTGCTCAGCCTGTGCGCGCCTGCCAGCGATCCCGCTCTTGTGGCTTTGGAAGGGATGTTATATTTTTTCGAGAAATTAGAATCAATTAATTGATTAAGTACGGAATTAATGACTTTTCCAAGTACCGTAGCCGTGGCCGATATCCGCACCCAGCCCCTTACCATCTTCGATCACAGTCGCGATAACGCGGGACTGATCTACGTGTACCCGGTGATCTCCCGGCGGGCGGGCGGGGTTTCTATCGGCATCAACCTGAATGTCAACAATGCATGCAACTGGCGATGCATCTATTGCCAGGTCCCGGGGCTGAGCCGCGGAGCGCCTCCGCCGGTCGATTTGTCCAGGCTGAGAGCGGAGCTGACCGGATTTCTGCATGACGTCCTGAAGGGCGATTTTTTCGCCACGCGTGTACCGGAGGGAGCGCGTCGGCTGAATGACATTGCTCTGTCGGGCAATGGCGAGCCCACCAGCGCAAAGGAATTCGAAAAGGTTGTCGATTTGATCGGCGAAGTGCGCCGACACGCGGGTGTGCCGGAAGCAGTGAAGACGGTGCTGATCACGAACGGCAGCCTGATGCAGCGTAAGGGAGTCCAAAGCGGCATAAAGAAGCTCTCGGCGCTCAATGGCGAGGTCTGGTTCAAGCTGGATCGTGCAACCGATGCCGGACTGCGCCGGGTCAACAATGCACGCATGGGGATGACGCGTGTACGCGCCAATCTCGCCTTGGTCGCGCAACTCTGCCCGACCTGGATTCAGACCTGCATGTTTGCAATCAATGGCGAGGGGCCCGATGCGGCGGAGCAGGAGGCCTATCTGGATTTCCTGCGCGGATGCGGGGCGGAACCGATTCCCCTGCAGGGCGTGCTGCTTTATGGGCTGGCCAGGCAGTCCTTCCAACCGGAGGCGCCGCGCCTGACCCCGCTGCCGTCGGCATGGCTGGAAGCCTGCGCCCAGCGCATTCGTGCGCTGGGGATTGCAGTCAAAGTGACGCCGTAACCGCTAGCGACGGCCGCGGCGGCGCGGGATACGCGTGCTGGCCTCTATCTTGAGGCGGCGATAAAGAGCGGGCTGTGCCGACTTCAAGTAGGAAATCAGGGCGACGTCGCCCCGGTTGATTTTCTTCAGGTCTATCTGATCCACGTGAACCAGTCGTAACAGTTCCCGCACCGGTTTGGGCATATTGCGGCCGCTTTCGTAGCGAGAACCGCCGCTCTGGGTCACGCCGATCTGTCCCCAGAATTCCTGCTGGTTCAGGTTGAGGCGCAATCGTATCTCGCGGGGATTCTGAATTTTCTCGAACATTTTCATCTCAATCTTTTCTGGTTGATCGTCATCGGACGGCCATGCAGTCCGCATCCTCGTTTGTTTGTCCTCATGCGGCAGACAAAGTTCCTCATGTCGAACCATGACAAGCGCCTAATGCCATGGCATAACATAACAACGCAATGCTCTGCGGGGCGTTGACTTGTTCCGGATGGTGGTATGCCAGCGGGAGCTGCACTCTCGCGCCATGATTTGATCCGCGGCAAGCCGTCCTAGCGGTCGGGCGGGAGAACTTACTTCGCTACCTGCCGTTCTCGCAGTTCATCCAGCGTCTTGCAGTCTATGCAAAGCGTTGCAGTCGGGCGGGCTTCCAGCCGCTTCAGGCCGATTTCCACGCCGCAGCTTTCGCAGTAACCGTATTCGCCAGCATCGATTTTGCCGATGGTTTCGTCGATCTTCTTGATGAGCTTGCGCTCGCGATCCCGGTTGCGCAGTTCAAGCGCCATGTCGGATTCCTGGCTTGCGCGATCGTTGGGGTCGGCGAACACCGTCGCCTCGTCCTGCATCGTATGCACCGTGCGGTCGATATCCTGCGACAACTCAATTTTGAGCTGGTTGAGGATTTTCTTGAAGTGCTCGAGCTGCTTCGGGCTCATGTATTGCTCGCCCTTTTTCGGCACGTACGGCTTGAAGTTGGTATGGAATTCGGAAGCCATTTTTTACAGGTTCTGGTCCGGAAAAGTGCGCTTTAATATCAGAAATAACAGGGGGGTGCAAGAAATGTTTATCCGCAATGGAATTGCCGCGGCGGCGGACCCTTCAAATTGACCTTTAACCCCCTGATAGGTATAGTTCCGGCCCTCCGGGGTGTAACGCAGCCTGGTAGCGTGCCTGCTTTGGGAGCAGGATGTCGGGAGTTCGAATCTCTCCACCCCGACCAGAAAAGCGAGGGTCTGCCCGGTCAGAGACGTGCCCGTAGCTCAACCGGATAGAGCACCAGCCTTCTAAGCTGGGGGTTACAGGTTCGATTCCTGTCGGGCACGCCAGTGCACCCCCATAATCTCTGGTCATTAGGTTTCAAGTGGTGGCTGTAGCTCAGCTGGTAGAGTCCCGGATTGTGATTCCGGTTGTCGTGGGTTCGAGTCCCATCAGCCACCCCATCTTCCTTCGTTTTTTCCCGCGTTTCCCGATGATTCGCAATTCATGATAGTTCTGCGCGCCTTGCGACTGCGCCGCGGCGTAAAAGTGTTGTTCGAAGACGCCAGCCTCACTTTCAATCGCGGTCAGAAGATCGGCGTCACCGGTGCCAATGGCACCGGCAAATCCAGCCTGATCGCGTTGCTGCTTGGCGAGCTGCACCAGGATGCGGGGGACATCGAGATCCAGCCTGGCCTGGTCGTCGCCCACGTGGCACAGGAAACACCCTCTACCGAGCAGCCGGCCATCGAATACGTGCTCGACGGCGATGCGGAATTGCGCGATCTCGAGCGCGAACTCGCCGCCGCGGAACACGCGCACAACGGTACGCGCATTGCCGAGCTGCACGAGGACCTGCACCGTGTCGGTGGCTACGCTGCACGCGCCCGCGCGGCGCAACTCATGCACGGCCTGGGATTCGACGATTCCGAAATCGAGAGACCGGTCGAGCAATTTTCCGGCGGCTGGCGGGTGCGGTTGAATCTCGCGTGCGCGCTCATGTGCCGTTCCGACCTGTTGTTGCTTGACGAACCGACCAATCACCTCGACCTCGATGCCATCGTCTGGCTCGAGCAATGGCTCTCGGGCTATCCGGGCACGCTGCTGATGATTTCACACGATCGGGAGTTTCTCGACACCGTGGCGAACGTCATCTGCCACATCGAAGGCCAGCGCCTGCGCCTGTATGCCGGAAATTATTCCGCGTTCGAGACGCAGCGTGCGGCGCAGCTCTCGCAGCAGCAGGCGACCTACCTGAAACAGCAACGCGAGATCGCGCACCTGCAATCCTTCGTCGATCGCTTCAAGGCCCAGGCCACCAAGGCGCGTCAGGCCCAGAGCCGCATCAAGGCGCTTGCGCGCATGGAGAAAATCGCCGCCGCGCACGTGGATACGCCGTTCGAATTCGCCTTTCGCAAGCCGGCGGTGCAATCCGATCCGATGCTGAATCTGGACGGCGTCGAGGCCGGCTATGGCGACGTCGCGGTGCTGCGCGACATCCGGCTGACGCTGCGCCCGGGCACGCGACTAGGCCTGCTCGGCCGCAACGGCGCCGGCAAATCGACGATGATGAAGCTGCTGGCCGGTGTGCTGGCGCCGCTCGCCGGCCAGCGCGTCGAGGGCAAGGGGTTGCAGATCGGGTATTTCGCGCAGCATCAGCTCGAGCAGTTACGTCCCGAAGAGAGCGCGCTGTGGCACCTGACCCGGTTGTCGCCGAAGACGCGCGAGCAGGAGCTGCGCGATTTCATCGGCGGTTTCAATTTTCACGGCGATCAGGCGACCGAGCCGGTGGAGCCGATGTCCGGCGGCGAGAAGTCACGTCTCGCGCTGGCGCTGATCGTCTGGCAGCGACCCAACCTGCTGCTGCTGGATGAGCCGACCAATCACCTGGATCTGGAGATGCGCCATGCGCTGACCCTCGGACTGCAGGATTACGAAGGCGCTCTGGTGCTGGTATCGCACGATCGCAGCCTGTTGCGGGCGACTGCCGACGAGTTGTGGCTGGTCGACGAAGGCAGGGTGGCGCCGTTTGACGGCGACCTGGAAGACTATGCGAAACGGTTGCGCGCCAAAGAGCAGGCGCAGACCGTTATCGCAGAGCCGGCAGTCAGCCGCAAGGAGCAAAAGCGCCTGGAAGCCGAAGAGCGTAACCGCCGCTTTGCCCAGCGCAAACCGCTGGAGGCGCGCATAAAGTCCGCCGAGAAGGAAATCGAAACGCTGGGGGCCGAAAGGTTGCGTCTTGAAAAGCTGATTGCCGCACCCGATATGTACGGCGAAACCAGGAAGGACGACCTGAAGCGCTGCCTGCTGGAGCAAGCGCAGGTCATGAAAAAGCTGCAGGGTGCGGAGGAGCGCTGGCTTGCGCTTTGCGCCGAGTTCGAGGTCTTGGCTGCGAGCGGTTAGACAACGGATGCCAAGCCGGAACTTGGGTGCCGGGCGGTCCTCTAATGATTGGTTTACTTTTTCAGAAAGGGCAATACGTGCTCAAACGCATTGTGCTGTTCCTGATCACCAACCTGGCGGTCCTGTTCGTCCTCAACATCACGATGAGGATCCTCGGTGTCGATCGCATGCTGGCGCAATCCGGCGGCGGCCTCAACCTGAGCGCGCTGCTGGTGTTCGCCGGTGTCATCGGATTCGGCGGCGCGCTGATTTCGCTGGCGATGTCGAAGTGGTCGGCCAAATTCATGACCGGTGCGAAGGTCATCGACAATCCGCGCACGGAAGCAGAGCACTGGCTGGTCGAGACGGTGCGCAGGCAGGCGCAACAGGCCAATATCGGCATGCCCGACGTCGCGATCTACGATGCCCCGGACGTCAACGCGTTTGCCACGGGCATGAACCGGAACAGCGCACTGGTCGCGGTCAGTACCGGGTTGCTCAACAATATGACTCGCGACGAAGCCGAGGCAGTGCTGGGCCACGAGATCACTCACGTTGCCAACGGCGACATGGTCACGCTGGCATTGATCCAGGGCGTGGTGAACACCTTCGTGATTTTCCTGTCGCGCATCATCGGCAACCTCGTCGACAAGGTCGTATTCAAGACCGAGCGCGGCAACGGCCCGGCTTTCTGGATCACGTCGATCATTGCCGAGCTGGTGCTGGGCATCCTTGCCAGCATCATCGTGATGTGGTTCAGCCGCCGGCGCGAGTTCCGCGCCGATGCCGGGGGTGCCTCGCTTGCCGGGCGCGAAAAGATGATCGCCGCCCTGCAGCGGCTGAAACAGGCCCACGAAGCGCCGCAACTGCCTGCACAGATGCGTGCCTTCGGTATCTCCGGCGGACAGACCGGAGGGCTTGCGCGGCTGTTCATGTCGCACCCGCCGCTCGACGAACGCATCGAGGCGCTGCGCGCCGGTCGATGACACCGGAATTTGGAAGAAACAACGCCCGCGCAAGCGGGCGTTTTGTTTTCGACTCCGGCGCGGTTGATCAGAACGTGCGCACGGAAACCGAGAGCGTTTGCCCGGCATCGCGCTCCAGGGTTACCGATTGTGGCTGCGCACCCGCCAGCGCCGCTAGCAGCGGCAGTGCGCGTGCGCACGGATTGCCGATGCGAAGGCGCTCCAGTGCCGCATCGCCCATCCGCGAGATTTCCTTCGCTCGTGCATCCATCGTGATTTCGAGTTCGGCGATCGTCCGGTTTGTGCGATCGCGGGAAAACAGGAGTGCGGCGCCGAATGCCTGCGCTACGGGACGAATGCCTCGCAGTGGCTCGGGATAGGGGGTGTCGTACGCGACCAGCAATACCTCCAGTCGATCGACTTGCAGTTGTGCGGCCGCCTCCAGCAGCCCGATGGCAAAGCTCCAGTCGAATCCACACAGGCTGGTCGAGGGATGGTGCGAATGCGTGGCGATGCCCCAGTAACCGGACGGCGCGTTGTGCACCGAATTGTGAAAGCGCGTGGGCGAAACCTGCCTGTCCGATCCGGCGAGCGTGATGCAGATGTCGTTTATGACGTCCCCGTCGTTTCCGGAAGAAACGAATACAGTTGCCACGGAATCGACCGGTCTGCCGGCGGAGGTAAGGGCCTCGTACCCGACAGCCAGGGCTAACTTGACCGTCGAACCGGTACGCCGGCGCTCTACGGCCGGCAACAGATCCGCAACCGGTGGCGCGAGCGGTGCGGGTTCGTAGGTTTTTTCGCCTGCAAGAACCGCGCGACCGGCGGCCCAGCCCGTCAGCCCCGGCGCCAGGATTGCGGCGCCTTCGACAAACAGTTTCACGATTTCACCCGCCCGAGCAACAGACTGCAGTTGGTACCGCCGAACCCGAACGCGTTGCTCATCGCGATTTCGACCGGCTGATTGCGATTGTCGACCAGGTATTGAAGCCCCAGGGTTGGGTCGACCTTGCGCGTGTTCACGCTGCCCGGCATGAAGCCCCATTCGATCGCCAGCGCGCAAATGATGGCTTCGATCGCGCCGCACGCACCCAGCGTGTGGCCGGTCCAGCCCTTGGTCGAACTGCATGGCGTCGCGTTGCCGAATACGGCACAGACCGCCTTGTCCTCGGTGGCATCGTTGCTGCGGGTTCCGGTGCCGTGCAAATTGATGTAGTCGACCGCAGCGGGCTGAATTCCCGCAGTCAGCAAGGCCTGCTCCATGGCCATGCGCGCACCCAGTCCTTCGGGATGCGGAGTGGACATGTGGTAAGCGTCGCTGCTTTCGCCGACACCGAGCAGCGCGATCGTATCTGCGGTCCCGCCGTCTGCCGTCTTCTCCAGCAATACCATGCCTCCTCCCTCGCCGATGGAAATGCCATCGCGATCGGTGTCGAAGGGACGGCACCCGAGCGAGGAGAGCAGACCGAGCGAGCCAAATCCATACAGCGTAGTGAGACAGAGACTGTCGATGCCGCCGACCACAGCCGCATCGCACAGGCCGGCCGCGATCATGCGCGCCGCGTTTCCGAACGCCTTGGCGCTCGACGAGCACGCGGTGGAAATCGCCATCGATGGTCCGGTCAGGCCGAAGTAGGACTGGACGAACCAGGCAACCGAGTAGGTGTTGTGGGTCGTGGCATAGCGAAAGTCAGCGGGTAGCGCACCGCTGGCGTCGCGCCTGCGGTAGGCAAGTTCCGTCTCGAGTATTCCCGACGTGCTGGTGCCGACGAATACGCCGATGCGGGCGGCACCGTATTTCTCCCGTGCCGCCATCACCGCATGGTCAAATCCGTCCTGCCGCAGGCACAACTGCGCGATCCGGTTGTTGCGGCAGTCGAATTCGGCCAGATCGGCGCGCACCGGCGCCAGCACGGCATCGGACATCTGGCCGACGAAGGTGTCGAGCCTGGCCGTCTCGAACGCACAGGCGGCAAGTCCCGAACGCATCTGACACAACGCCTGCGCCGTCGAGTCGAGCCCGATCCCGGCGCTGCTGGCAATGGCGTAGCGATTGAAAAAAAGCGGTTGCACCCGACAATTTCCTGTTCGATTCCGACCCGGCGTTCCGGCTGCCGAGGTTACGTGGCGCAAGACGTGGACGTCAACTGGCATTTAGCCCGCTCATCGGGGCTGCCGGACGGGAGGGAGAGGTTATAATCCAGCGAGCCGGAAACTCCGGTCTTCAACACAGGACCAAATCGAAGCAATGGACACAGTCGAAACCATGACCGCGCAGGAACGGGAGCTTGCGGAGCTGATCGTGGCGGCGCTTAATCTGGAAATTCAGGCGAACGAAATCGAGCCGGCAGCGCCGCTCTATCGCGAGGGCCTCGGCCTGGACTCGATCGATATCCTTGAGATCGCACTTGCGGTATCCAAGAAGTACGGCTTTCAGTTGCGCTCCGATGACAGCGATAACGTCAAGACCTTCAGCTCGCTGCGCAACCTGAATGAGCATGTCCAGCAAAATCGAACCCGTTAGTCGTCCGCTCCAGACCCGTTGGTACAAGGTTGCGCTCCTGGTCGCGGGAGTGATCGCCTATCAGGTGCTGGTCTATCGCACAATTGTCGACAACCCCGACGGCTTCCTCGGCGAAGGACTGATGGTCGCGCCACTGCTGGTGGTGCTGGGCTGCGTCCTCGGCCGAAACCGGCGCGGCCGCCTGCTGCTGGCGGCATTCGCCGTGTTCGGTGTCATCGGCTTTCTGCTGTGGCGTGCAGTCGGCGCGAATCCGGCGCTGTTCTATCCTGTCCCGTATCTCACCGTCTACGCATTGCTGCTGTGGCTGTTCGGACGTACCTTGAGTCCGGGGCGGCAGCCGCTGGTCACCCGGCTTGCAACCCATGTTCACGGCGAACTCCCCCCGGAGATCGCCGGCTATACGCGCCGGGTGACATGGGCGTGGTGCGGTTTCTTTGCAGGCATGGCACTGACTTCGATGCTGCTGTTCTTGTTTGAACCGCTGTCCATCTGGTCGGTGTTCAACAACCTGCTCAATCTGCCGCTGGTGGTGGCGATGTATCTCGGCGAATACGCATGGCGGCTCTGGCGTTTTCCGAATTTTTCCCATGCCTCGATAGCCACCGTGTTTCGCGCCTTCCGCAATTTCGATTTCAACCGGCCTGCGGCCGGCCGCTGATCGCATGGCGGTTGTCGCGGCCATCAGCCATACCGAAGGGGACGATGCGGTTGCATTCAGCGGCGCCCAGCCGGTGACCGCGGCGTGCTTCCTCGCCGACGTGAAGCGGGTCGCGGAACAATTGCCCGCGCGCTCCTATCTGGTCAATTTTTGTGTCGATCGTTACCGGTTCGCTGTCGGATTGATCGCGGCTCTGGTGCGAGGGCAGGTGAACCTGCTGCCGCCGAACCAGACGCCGGAAATGCTGCGGCAATTGCAACGAGACTACGGCGATCTGTATGCCTTGAGCGATGCACCACAGGAACTCGGCGCGATCGAACAGGTGATGTATCCGCGGGCCGCGGAAGAATCCACACGGCGTTCTTCGATACGGCCGTTCTCAGTGCCGGCGTTTGCCGAAGAGCAGATCGCGGCAATCGCTTTTACGTCCGGCTCCACCGGATTGCCCACTGCGCATCGCAAAACCTGGGGTGCACTTGCGCGTGGCGCAACCGCTGAAGCCATGCGCTTCGATTTGCATCTCGGGCCCCGGGCGACGCTGGTCGGTACGGTGCCGGCGCAGCATATGTACGGCCTCGAGTCCACGGTACTGATGGCGTTGCGCGGCGGGCTCGCGCTGCATGCGAGCCGGCCTTTCTATCCGGCGGACGTGGCCGCGGCACTGGCCTTGATCCCCGGCGATCGCGTATTGGTTACGACTCCCGTGCATTTGCGGGCGCTGCTGAACGAAGACATCCAGTTGCCGCAACTGCGGCTGATCGTTTGCGCCACCGCGCCGCTGTCGCCGGAAATGGCCGCGCAGGCGGAAGCCCGCTATCGGGCGCCGCTGCACGAGGTTTACGGTTTCACCGAGGCGGGCATGGTGGCTACCCGCCGTACCGTACAAGGCCCGTCATGGCATTGCCTGCGTGATGTGCGATTGCGTCGCGAAGGCGACGTTGTGAGGGTCGTGGGCGGGCATGTCGAAAACGAGGTCCCGTTCACCGATGTGATCGAGCCCGATGGCAATGACGTTTTTATTTTGCACGGGCGCAATGCCGACCTGGTGAACATCGCCGGCAAGCGCACTTCGCTCGGTTACCTCAATCATCAGCTGAACAGCATCGAAGGCGTCCGTGACGGCGTGTTCTTCATGCCGGATGAGAGCGGCGACGGTGTTACCCGGCTGACGGCTTTCGTGGTGGCGCCCGATCTTACGCGGGATGCTCTGATTGGCGCGTTGCGCGCCCGGGTCGACGCCGTGTTTCTGCCGCGGCCGCTGTACTTCGTCGATGCGCTTCCGCGCAACGCCACCGGCAAGCTGCCGCGCGAGGCATTGCTCCGGTACGTGCAAGTATGGTCGGCCAGGGCCAAGCGGGAGGACACCGCTTGACACAAGCCTGGCTGGAACAGCGCGAACGCTCCAACGACCCCGCGCTTCGGTTTCTGGTCTGGCTGGCGCTGGGCCTCGGCCGGCCGGCCGGCCGGCTTTTGCTCTATCCGGTCTGCCTTTATTTCCTGCTGTTCTCGATCAAGGGGCGGACGGCGTCCCGGCAATATCTCCACAAGGCGCTCGATCGCCCGCCGCGTCTTGCGGATCTTTTCCGTCATTACTACAGTTTTGCGACCGTAGCCCTCGACCGCATGTTTCTGCTGCGCAATCGCTTCGCGCAATTCGAGGTGCGCGTGCATGGCAAAAACATACTCGAGGAGGCCTGGGCGCGCGGCGAACCCTGCTTTCTACTCGGCGCCCATTTCGGTAGCTTCGAGGCGCTCCATGTTTTCGGCGAAGAGCACAACATGAACGTCACCATGTTGATGTTCGAGCATGGCAGCCGGAACATGAATGCGCTCGCCAGGGCGATCAATCCGGACCTGGACAGGTCGGTGATCGGCCTGGGTTCGCTCGATTCGATGATCAAGGTGCAGGAGAGGCTTGAGCGTGGCGATTGGGTCGGCATGCTCGGCGACCGCAGGCTCTATGATTCCGGCGCGGTGAGCGTGCCGTTCCTCGGCGAGACGGCGGCGCTGCCGACCGCGCCGTTTCGCATTGCCGCCCTGATCGGACGGCCGGTGGTTCTGATGGTGGCCCTTTATCGCGGCGGCAATCGCTACGATCTGCACTTCGAGCGCCTGGTGGAGATGCCGAAACTCGATCGCAGCAGGCGCGACGCGATGATACGCGAGTGGGTGGCGCGCTATGCGCAGCGCCTCGAGCATTACTGCCGGCTGGCGCCTTACAACTGGTTCAACTTCTATGATTTCTGGGCGGATGCAAATACGCGGGCTCGATCGTAGCCTTGCGGCACTTTTCCTGGCGCTGAACGCGGTTTCAGCCTGTCCGGCGTGGTCTGCTGAACCTGCGGCGCAATGGGGCGTCGAGAGCCTTATGCTGCAGTTGTCCGAGGTAAAGCAGTCGCAGGCGCGCTTCGTCGAACGCAAATATCTGAAAGTCCTGAAGGCACCGCTGGAACTCTCCGGCACGCTGACCTATACCCGGCCCGGGCGCCTGGAAAAACGCACACTCAAGCCCAAGCCGGAAACCCTCACCGTGGCGGACGACAAACTGACTCTGGAGAACCCGGCGCGCAACGAGCGCCGCGTGCTGAAGCTGCAGGACTATCCGGTGCTGTGGGGCTTCGTCGAAAGCATCCGCGCCACGCTCGGTGGCGACATCAAGGCGCTGGAACGTTTCTATCGCGTCGAACTCGAAGGCGTGCCGGCGAAGTGGCAGCTTTATCTCGCGCCGCGCGACCGCAGGATGAGCGAGGTCATCAGCCTGATCCGCATCGACGGCAGCCAGGCGCGCATCGACACCATCGAAGTCCAGGAAGCGCACGGCGACCGTTCGGTCATGAAAATCTACGGGGACGTTCCGTGAAATCGCCGGCGCGCGCGCGCGTCGGCATCTGGCTGGGATTCGTACTTGCCTGCGCGATCATCGTTGCGAGATCGCAGTACGGCGCCGATCTTGCCGCTTTCCTGCCCAGTTCGCCGTCGCCGACGCAGCGCTTCCTGGTCGATGAACTGCGCGAAGGTGTGGTGTCGCGCCTGATCCTGGTCGGCATCGGAGGCCGCGAGCAGGACAAGCTCGCGGCGCTCAGCCGGTCGCTGGCGGCGCGGCTGGAAAAGAACGAGCGGTTTGTCTACGTCGCCAACGGTGCGCAGGACGGGTTGCGCGCCGACGGCGAATTCCTGTTGCGCAATCGTTATGTACTCAGCCCGGCGGTCACGGCGGAGCGCTTTACCGCGGCCGGCATCCGGCGCGGGCTGGAGCAGCAACTCGACCTGCTGAGTTCGCCGGCCAGCATGCTGGTCGGCAATCTGCTGCCGCGCGACCCGACCGGCGAGATGCTGCAACTGATCGACCGGTTGCAGGGCCAGGGCGGGCCGGATAAACGAAACGGCATCTGGTTTTCCGCCGACGGCACCCGTGCGCTGCTGATTGCGCAGACGCGTGCCGCCGGCTTCGACATCGATGCGCAGGAACAGGCATTGGCGCAGATTCGTGCCGCCTTTCAGGAAGCGGTGCCGGAACAGCATGCGCAGCGCGCGCAGCTGGTCGTCACCGGACCGGGCGTCTTTGCAGTGGAAAGCCGCGCTGGCATCCAGCGCGATGCGATGCGCTTTTCCATACTCGGGACGCTGCTGGTAAGCGCGATCCTGTTGTTCGTCTATCGTTCCCTGCGCGTGCTGGCGTTGACGCTGGTGCCGGTGGCGAGCGGCGCGCTGGCCGGTATCGCCGCGGTGAGCCTCGCATTCTGGTCCGTGCAAGGCGTGACGCTAGGATTCGGCGCTACGCTGATCGGCGAGGCGGTGGACTACGCGATCTATCTGTTCACCAATACCGCGCCGGGCAGCACGCCGAAGACGACCTTGCAACGCATCTGGCCGACGCTGCGGCTGGGCATGCTGACTTCGGTGTGCGGATTCGGCGCGATGCTGTTTTCCGGATTCCCGGGGCTTTCCCAGCTCGGTTTGTTTTCGATCGCCGGACTCGTCGTTGCGGTATCGGTGACGCGCTGGGTGCTGCCCGAGCTGGTGCCGGAGGGCTACCACGTCAAGACCGCGGCCGGGCTGGGTCCGTCCTTGATGCGCGTACTGACGCGCGCGCATCGTCTGCGTGTTCCGTTGCTGGTGCTGGTGATCGCAGCGGTTGCATGGCTCGCAATCAAGGGATCGACGGTCTGGGACGACGAATTGTCGAGCCTGAGTCCGGTGCCGTTGCCGATACAACGACTCGATCAGCAGATGCGCGCGGATCTGGGTGCGCCGGATGTCGGACCGCTGGTCGTGGTGAGAGGTGATTCGGAGCAGGCGGTACTGGAAAGTGCGGAGCAGGTTGGCGCCACGCTCGCTGCGCTCCAGGCCGAAGGGGTTCTCGCGGGATTCGATTCGCCGGCATTCTATCTTCCCAGCATCGGCGCGCAGCGTGCACGGCAACGGGCTATTCCCGATGCGGCTACGTTGACGCGCAACCTGGCCGCGGCCGCAGAAGGTCTGCCGTTCCGCGCCGGGACTTTCGCCCCGTTCATCGAAGATGCGCAGGAGGCGAAACGCCGGGCGCCCCTGACCGTGCAGGATCTGGCGGGAACCGGCCTCGGCCTGAAGCTGCAGGCTTTGCTCGCGCAACGCCAGGGCGGCTGGTTCGCCATGATGCCGCTGCGCAATGTATCCAACTTGCAATCGTTGGAAGCAGGACTGGCGAAGCATGATCGCTCGCAAGTGGTGTTGCTCGATATGAAGCGCGATCTCGACGGGTTGTATCACGGTTACCGGATGCGGGCGCTTGCCTTTGCCGTTCTCGGCGTGGTGGCGATCGGGGTGCTGCTGATGGTGACGCTGCGTTCAGTCCGGCGTAGCTGGGACGTGCTTGCGCCCCTGGCCGCGGCGGTGCTGGTTACCGCGGGCATTTTGCTTGCAACCGGCGCGCGCCTGAACATTTTCCATCTGGTGGCGTTGCTGCTGGTCGTCGGCGTCGGTTCGAACTACACGCTGTTCTTCGAGCGTGGCAATCCGGGCGGAGCGGATCCGCAGCGCACCGCCACTTCGGTGTTGTTCTGCAATCTTTCGACGGTGGTCGGTTTCGGCGTGCTCGGATTCGCAGTCACGCCGGTACTCAGCGCCATCGGCACGACGGTGGCGATCGGTGCGTTTCTGAGCCTGTTGTTTGCGGTCATCCTGACAGCGCGTTCGCAACCGCCGGCCTGATGATCATTTGCGGTCGTCGGCCATAAAAGTCGCGATCGTCCCACGCACTATCGGCATTCCTTCCAGCGAGACCTCGATCCGGTAATGCGTGAGCGGCAGCGCGGCGCCTTCGCGGCTGACTGAAACCAGCAAGTCCCGATCAGCCGGCATGCGGTCGCTGAAAAAAGCGATTTCGCGCATGGCAACCAGATAGCCGATGCGGGGTGAAGCGACACCTGTATGGCGCCAGCGCTGCAGGGCCTCCCATGCCGCTGCCGCCTGCGCAGCGGCTTCGATAGCAGCCACTGCCGGGGCGCTGCCGCCGGAGACCAGCGCGCACGTACCCGGTATGCGGGCCGCGCAAATCAGGCGGTCCGCGGTCTGCTGCAGGATCGATGTCAGGAAACGCATCGGCGGGCGGTGTGGCAGCAAATCGTCGAGCGGCCGGGCGGTGGCTGCCGGTGTTCCGGGAACTGCGTAGGTAGCGGCTGCGTTGCGCGGCGCATGCGGCGGACCGAGGATGAATTCGCCGTTGGCGACCAGGACGCCGTCGCGTTTCAGGTCGAACCGCCGGCGCGCCGCTTCCTGTTCGCGCGCCACGAGTTCGAGACGGTCTCCCGGGAAGACGAGTTGGCGCAGGCGCGCAAACGCGATGCCTTGAATCGAAACCGGGCGGCGCGCCTCGAGTGCCAGTGCGTCCAGAACCAGCGCGAGTTCCGCGACGCCCGGAAGGATCGGCCGTCCCGGGAAGTGCCCTTCGAAATAAGCGCCGCCGGAGGGGACCTCGATCGTCGCATTCATGCCCGTCTGGCCACGATTGCCGCAACGACGAAACTCGGATAAGCGTCGCGGATCGCTGCGATATCGGGATAGATGCGGACGGCCTCGAAGCCGTTGGCCTCAAGAGCGGCTGTCCATTGCTCCGGTGTAAGGAAGCCGCCGTTGGGGCGCCAACCGGGCACCAGCACCGCATCGCGAAACGAACTCAACAGGTTGAACACCAGCTCCAGATGCAGCGGGGTATCCAGAAACGGCCGGATGCATTCGGCCATGACCAGCATGCCGCCCTCGCTCAGCGCGTTGCGCAACTCGCCGAGCGTCGCTGCGAGATCGCGGGCGACATGCAGAACGTTGACACCATAAACGAGCGAATAGGTGTTGGGCACGATCGCGGCTTCCGAAAACGCGCGGTCGATGTCCAGCGCGGAAAACACGAAGCGGCACAGCGGGTGCCGTGCGGCGAGATAGCGCTGCGCGCGTTTGAGGAACAGCGGGGATATTTCCGTGAGGTGGTAGGAAGAGAGCTGCGCTGCGTGGCCGGAGCGTTCGAGCTCGCCAAGCAGTGTGTCCGCACCGCTGCCCAGACCGCCGCCGATTTCCAGAATGGCAGTCGCACCACCCGGCAGCGCCTGCGCCGCCGCGATCGCCCCCACGGTGTTGCTGATGGCGTAGAGCGGGTTGTCGTTGGAAAAGTACCTCACCCACGGAATGATGCCTGCCGGACCGAACAGCGCCTGCTCGCCCGAAGTCTGTCCGCGCAGTACGGCGGGATAGTGCGCCGCCGCCAGCGCCGCGATTTCATAACTGGGCAGACAGCGCGCATCATGTGCCCGCTGCTTCTCGAGAATCTCATCCGGGTCGAGCGCGGGCAAGGCCTGCTCGACTCGATAGAGGCGTTCGCCGTTCGCACCGAGCGTCGTATCGATCCACTTGCGCGAGGCGAGCATCGTCAGGATCCATGACGCCGGCACGAGCGCCGCGCCCGGTACCAGTCCGGCACGCGCGGCCGCCTGGGATACAGTGGCCTTGTTCCGGCAAGCCGCTGCCAGTCCGGTGGACCGAAACAGCGAAAGGGTCAGACGTGCGACGTACTCTTCGAAAAGGTCGAAGGAGGCGATGAAAGAATCGTCGAAATGGCGCAGAAGTTCAGGCGGATACAGTGCCACCCGCTCGTCCTGCCGGCTACGCTGCGAAATAATTGGCATGGATTGTCGTGCTATTGCGTGCGAATGTCGTTTCCTGCGCCTGCCCGGGAACGAAATCTGCGAATCAGCAGGAGGGGAAAACGCAACAGAAAGCCGAAGACCAATCGGACGTGCATCGAAATGAGCAATGCGTTGTCCCGCAGGTAGTTGAAATGCGAAACGCCGCCCTCGCCCGGACTGAAGTAACGCACCGGCACCGGAAGGTTGATCGGCCTGGCGCCGCGCCAAACCAGCCGTACCGCGGATTCGGCGTCGAAATCGAAGCGCCGCATCGAGCGCTGCGATTCCATGACTTCCAGCAGCGCCCGGGCCGGGTAGATGCGCATGCCGAACAGCGAGTCCCCGATGCCCGCGTGCAGGGTCTCGAGATCCACCCACCAGTTGCAGATGCGGCGGCCGACCACCCGTTCCCGCGGCGCGGAATCGTCGAACACCGGTTTGCCGAGAATCAGTGCGTCGGTTTGCGCTTTCGATGCAGCGATGAAGGCGGGGATCATCCCCGCAGGATGCTGGCCATCCGAATCCATCGTCAGCACATGCGTAAAGCCGCGAGCGACCGCATCGCGCAAACCGTGCAGGATGGCCGCGCCCTTGCCGCTGTTGCGTGCAAGGGCCAGCACCGTCAACGCCGGATCCGACTGCGCCATCTGCATGAGTTGTTCACGGGTGCCATCGGTGCTCCCGTCTACCACCACGCAGACAAACTCGCCTGTTCCGCGCGCCGCACGGACTGTTTCCAGCGCCTTGCGTCCGGCGTTGTAGCTGGGAATCAGCACCAGGTAGCGGGGGCCGGGCAGGGTCGTGATTGGTTTATTCATCGACGTTTACCAGTTTCGACGAACGCGAAAAAATCCACGACGCGGCAATGCCGACGGAGAACGCATCCTTTTGCCGCACCAGCGGACTCGTTTCGAACACGGCGCCGGAGAGTGTGTCTGCGCGCAGGAAGCCGCCCACCCAGTACGACGGGTAGCGCTTGCTGAGGGCGGCAATCCATTGCATGCCCGCGTATCCGCCGCCAGCCGCGTACGCGGGCCGCTCCGGGGTGGCGAATTGCGGTGCCACGCCATAAAAATAATTGTGGTAGCGCTTGTTGCCGAACAGCGGTCCGGCGGCGAAGCCGAGATTCCAGCCCGGACCCGGAAAGCGATCGTAAAAATCCACGTTGATCTGCGGCTGGAATATCCAGCCCACGTCGCGGACGTGGGACAGGTCGGTGGCAATGACCGCGCGCACCGGGAATCGCAGGTTCAGATGCGTGGTATCGGAGCGCAGCAGCATGACCGTCAGATTCGGTCCGATTTCCAGTGTCGGATCCAGATCGGGCATGCCACGCCGCGCCGAATTGTCCCCGCTGTACACCGGAATCGAACCGTTCACGCTCAGATGCAGGTCCAGCCGGTCGTTTTTGTAGAACTGGCCGCGGATGCTTTCGCGGTCGGCTTTAAGGAAATCGCCGCGATAGACGAGATAGGGAATCGGCAGGACCAGAGTATGCCGTTCGTCGGAGCCGCGGTAGTCCGGGAAATCGAGCACGGCGACACCGGCGCCAGCTTCCCAAAGCGGCAGTTCGGCCGATCGCGCGGCGCGCGGCATGGCCGCTATCGTCGCTGCCGCGGCAGCGGCGATCAACAGGTCGCGCAACGAACCCGTCACAAGGATCGCGTCCCCGTCGTACAGACCACCTCGATCTCCAGCAATAGTTCGCGCCGGCAGATGTCGGCTTGCAGATAAATGATCGAGGGCGCCGGACCGAACGCTTCGCGCAACTGCATTTCCGCGATTGCGCGGAACTCCGGTTGCCGCAGGTAAACCTTGAACAGCAGGTCGGCGTCCTGCCTGACGTCGATCAGGCCGTGCGCGCGCGCCTCGTCCATGACCGAACGCAGATTGACGATGGTTTCGCCGGCCTGCGCGCCGGCATCGCCTGCATGCTGGCTGAGATGACCGAAGATCGCGGCTGTTCCCGAGATGTAGAGCTGCTGCAGGTCATCCCACGATGTAAACAAGGCGCGCGAGAATGTCGGGCCGCGCGGACCATATTGCGCGGGATAGGAATAGGCGCTGACCTGGCGAGGGTTCTCGATCGGAATACCGGGACGCGGTGCGGCCAGAAAACAGATGACCGTGTCGCCGGAACGTTTGCCGACTGCGCTCGCGGCGGGCGCATCCGTGCTGATGGCACGCCCCTTGGCGACGAAAGCTTCGTGGCGACCCAGTGAAAACCGCTTGTAGCGCTCGAGCGCCCGCTCGTCGAGATGGATGTCGGGCAGGTAGTGCCAGATGCGTATCAGATTCGGATAACCAAGGTCGTCCAGATAGTCGAAGATGCTGCAATAGTCGTTGTAGATCAGAACATCGTAGTCGGTGCGATCGTCTTCCGGAATTTCAACGCAACCGAACAATATCTGGGCGTTGCGTGCGCTGCGGATACTGCCGCGGGTTTCCGTCTGCACGGGAGCTGTGCTGGTCCAGACCTCGAATGCCTGGTCGGTGCCGATCGCCGGCGTGTCCACCCAGGCCGACGCAATGTCCTTGCGGTCGGGCGACGGTTTGCCGAACCCGACGATGCCCAGCACGCGACCGCGGCATTCTTCCAGCAGCGCGTTCAGATCTGCGGCGCTGGCGTAGCGCAGACCGGCGGCAGCGGCAATCTGCTGCATCACGATCCCGGCGTTTCCGCCAACCGCTCGCGCAGTGTCCGCCGGCGATGACGCCAGGCGGCGAAACTGCGGCGCGGATGCGCCAGGCTCACGAGATAGTAGACGCCCTTGAACGCGCGCAGGCTCCAGTGGATCGGCGTGCCGCGGAACAGGTCGCCGGCCAGCAACGACAGCACGGCTTCCTGCATGCGCAGCCTGTTGCTCGGGCCCATGAACAGGTCGCGAATCGACGGATGGGTCATGCGGTAGATGAACCACGAGAAACCGCTGACTCCCGAGCGCACGCTGCGATCGAACTTGCGCAGCAAGGCCGGCGCCTGCGCCGGATTGCGCAGGTTCGCATCGACCACGTCGGCACCCAAAAACGCGCTGTTCATCGCCAGCATGACACCCGACGAGAACACGGGGTCGATGAAGGCGAACGCGTCGCCGATCATGATGTAGCGATCGCCATGCATCCTGTCCGCCTTGTACGAAAAGTTACCGGTCGCGGTGACGTCATGAGTGAGCTTGGCATTGCGCAAGCGCTCCGCCAGTTTCGGCGCCATGGCAATGGTGTCGAGGAAAAACGTGGTCGGGTCGGTCTGCCTGGATTTCATATAGTAGGGCCAGCACACCGCGCCGACGCTGGTGGTGCCGTCGAGCAACGGAATGAACCAGAACCAGCCGTGTTCGAACCAGAACATGCTGATGTTGCCGGCGGCTTTTCCGTCGAGCCTTTTCGCGTCGGTGAAATGCCCGTACATCGCCGCACTGTTGTGGAAGCGGTTGCGGCGCTTGATGCCGAAGCGGTTGGCGAGAAAGGTGTCGCGCCCGGACGCATCGACGAAGAAGCGGGCGCGCCAGGCGCGCAGGCCGCCATCGCCCGTGCGTGCTTCTATGCGAACGTCTTCGCCGGCGGGAAATGCGACGTCCGTGACCCGGCAATCCTCGATCGCATGTGCGCCCTTGGCTGCGCAGTTGCGAAACAGTATTTCGTCGAACTCGGAGCGCCTGACCTCGAAAGCGGAAGGGTAGGTCTTGTCCCAGGCTTTGCTGAAGTCGAAAGTGACCGGCGGACCATGCTGAGGGGAATTGAACTCGGCGCCGTACTTCGGCATGCCGATGCGTTTGACCTGTTCGTAAACACCGAGGCGTTGGAGCAGCGGGATGTTCAGGGGCAGCAGGGATTCACCGATGTGGAAACGCGGATGGCGCTCCTTTTCCGCAATCACCACGTTCCAGCCGCGTTCGGCCAGCAGTGCGGCGATGGTCGAACCGCCGGGCCCGCCGCCGAGCACGAAAACATCACAGTTGGAAACGGTATTGCCGGATTGGACGGACATCAGAAATTATCTTGGTTCGCTGGTATGAACAAATTTTACTATGGGCGGCGCCGGCTACGGGCAGACCCGGGTCACGACTGGCCGACTCCTTCCAGCTTGGCGCGATTGTGCAAGTTCAGCCAGACCCTCAGCGCCGGTGTCGTCACCACTGTGCTGGCGATGGCCATGATGACCAGCATGGTGAACACGTCCGGCGGTATCACGCCGAGGTCCAGTCCGACATTGATGACCACCAGTTCCATCAGAGCGCGGGTATTCATCATGATGCCAATCGCCTTGGCTTCCCGCGGGTTCATGCCGGAGCGGCGTGCCGCGAAATAACAGCCGCCGAATTTGCCGACGCTCGCCAGCAATACCAGCAACACGCACCAGCCCCACGATTCCGGACTGTTCAGGGTGCCGATGTTGGTGCGCAGGCCGGTATAAGTAAAGAAGATCGGGAGGAAGAATACGAGTACGAAGACGCCGACCTTTTCGCGCCAGGCGCGTACGAATGCGGCTTGATCGTGCAGCAGCACCCCAAGCATGAAGCCGCCGAAAATCGCAAAGATCCCGAGGTGGTAAGTCGTCATGCCGGACAGAAAGATCGCGCCGATGAGGATTCCGACCAGGTTCGGCGACAATTGTCCGCCGTCCGCTCCCGAGCGCCGCAGCAGGCGTAACAGCAGGGGGCGCACCACCCACCAGCACAGTGCGACATAAATCAGGATCAGACCGATTTTCAGGGCAAAGCTCGCAGGCGAGAACTCCGCCAACGTGAGCGCCGTGACCACAGCCAGCATCAGCCAGCCGACCACGTCATTGATCGCTGCCGAACTGATCGCGATGACGCCGACCCGGGTCCGGGTGAGATCGAGCTCCATCAGGATACGGCCCAGAGTGGGCAGTGCGGTGATGGAAAATGCGGTGCCAACGAACAGCGCATAGCCGAGCAGATTGAGGTTCGGCGCGAGGTGAGGGTGCGAGAACCAACCGAACAGCAGGCCGAGTGCGAACGGCAATGCCAGTCCCGCGACCGAGACGCGCAGCACTGCCTTGCGGTTCTGGCCGGCCTGCAGATGGCCGAATTCGAATTCCATGCCGATCTGGAACATCAGCAGGATCAGCCCGATCTGGCTAAGGATGGTCATCGGCTGCGGGGGAGCGGAGCGGAACACATATTTAAAGATTTCCGGGAAAAGCAGCCCGAACAGCGAGGGTCCGAGCAGTAGCCCGGCCACGATTTCGCCCACTGCGCGCGACTGCGACAGGCGGACGGCGATTTCTCCGGCGAGCCGTGCCGCAACCACGATCACCGTCAGTTGCAACAGCGTGAAGAACAGCAACACTTCAGTTTGGTGCACCGTCGATTGCATGCGATCATTTCTCCTGGCGCGCGACCCGTTTTCAGTTACTGTTGCGCCGGTCTGCGCGCTGGAGCGAAGCATAACATTGGCCGGGTGAAATTCGGCCCGGGAACAAACCAGGGGAGGTGGCAGTGAAAACCGCGTTGGTAACCGGCGGCAGCGGGGCGATCGGATCGGCGATCTGCCGCGCTCTGGCGGCACAAGGTCTGCAGGTGATCGTGCACGCCAACCAGAGGCTCGAAGAAGCGCAACGGCTGGCGGCGGAATTGCAGGCCGGCGGTGCCGCGGCGCAGGCCATCGCTTTCGACGTGACCGACCGCGATGGTGCCGCTCAGGCGCTGGCCCGGCTCGATGAGCAGGCGCCGGTCCAGGTGCTGGTCAACAACGCCGGCGTGCATGACGATGCGCCCCTTGCGGGCATGAGCGGGGCGCAATGGGATCGCGTGATCGATGTATCGCTGAACGGTTTCTACAACGTGACGCACCCGCTCCTGCTGCCCATGATTCGTACGCGCTGGGGCCGGATCATCAATGTATCCTCCGTGGCCGGCGTCATCGGCAATCGCGGCCAGGTCAACTACGCAGCAGCGAAGGCGGGTCTGCATGGGGCTACGAGGTCCCTGGCGCTGGAACTCGCTTCTCGCGGCATCACGGTCAATGCGATTGCGCCCGGCGTCATCGCCTCGCCCGTGACCCAGCACGCCTTTCCCAGGGAAGCCATCGAAGCGCTGGTGCCGATGAAGCGGGCGGGCACCACCGAGGAAGTCGCGGCGCTCGTTGCGTTCCTGGCCTCCGAGCAGGCCGGCTACATCACCGGGCAGGTGATTTCGATTAATGGGGGAATGGCCTGAAAGGCCGTGACTGGTAACGGGTGATTAGCAAAAGCTTTCAGACCTGGTCTTTTGCCAGTCACAAATCACCAATCACTAGTCACCATATTCATGCGTTGGGACCTCTTCTGTGCAGTCGTCGACAACCTCGGCGACATCGGCGTGTGCTGGCGGCTCGCACGCCAGCTTGCGGCGGAGCATGCAGCCGACGTCCGGCTGTGGGTGGACGATCTGGCGACCTTCCGGCGGCTCGCTCCGATGCTCGACGCCGACGCGACGGTGCAGAGGCTGGGCGACATCGAGGTCCATGCGTGGAAGATGCCTTACCCGCCGGCCGAGCCGGCCGATATCGTGGTCGAGACCTTCGGTTGCGAGCTGCCTGCTGCGTACGTCGAAGCCATGGCGAAACGGGCGCGTGCGTCGGTGTGGATCAATCTCGAATATCTGAGCGCCGAGAGCTGGGTGGACGGTTGTCACGGTCTGCCGTCGCCGCATCCGCGGTTGCCGCTGATCAAGTATTTCTTCTTTCCCGGGTTCACTGCAAATACCGGAGGGGTGCTGATCGAACGCGGATTGTCCCAGCGCCGCCAGACGTTCCAGCGAGATACGGCCCGCATGCGGCAATTTCTCGATGGGCTGGGCGTACGAGCCGAAACGCAAGGGGAGATTCTGGTGTCGCTGTTCTGCTATCCGCATGCGCCGCTGATGGCGCTGCTCGAAGCCTGGGCGGCGGGCAGCCAGCCGATCAGGGCGATTTCCTTCGGCGGGACGCCCGGTGCGCAGGCGTTGGGCGCGTTTGGCCTGGGCGGGGGGCGTCGCCGGGGCGCGCTTGCCGGCGAGATCCTGCCCTTTCTCGCCGAGGACGATTATGACCGGGTGTTGTGGGCTTGCGACTGGAACTTCGTGCGTGGCGAGGATTCCTTCGTCCGCGCGCAACTGGCGGCACGGCCGCTGGTCTGGCAGGCCTATCCCCAGGCCGGCAACGCTCACGGCATCAAACTACAGGTTTTTCTGGATCGCTATTCCGGTTCGGGGGACCTGCCACGCTCCCTCGACCCGCTATGGCGATCCTGGAACGGACTCACGCCCGTGCAGGGCTTGCCGGGCGCCTGGGCAGAATGCATGGAGAATCGGGGAAGGTTCGAAACCGCTGCCGGGCAATGGCCGGCGCACCTCGAAGCGCTTGGCGACCTGGCCGGTAATCTGGCTCAATTCTGCGCGGAACGGGTATAATCTCGCGCTTTTTCGCCCCTTTTTTTCAGGACAGACGATGATACAGGCTCAGGAAGTGCGCGCCGGCAACGTGATCATGGTCGGCAAGGACCCGATGGTCGTGCAGCGCGCCGAATACAACAAGGGCGGTCGCAACGCCGCCGTGATGAGAATGAAGTTGAAGAACCTGCTGACCGGCGGCGCCAGCGAAGTGGTCTACAAGGCCGACGAGAAGCTGGAAAACATCGTGCTCGAGCGCAAGGAAGTGACTTATTCGTATTTTGCCGACCCGATGTACGTGTTCATGGACAGCGAATACAACCAGAACGAAGTCGAGAAGGACAACATGGGCGATGCGCTCAACTATATCGAGGACGGACTGCCGTGCGAAATAGTGTTCTACGACGGCAAACCCATTTCGGTGACGCTGCCGAACTCCGTGGTGCGCGAGATCACGACCGAGCCGGCGGTGCGCGGCGACACTTCGGGTAAGGTGTTGAAGCCCGCGAAGATCGCCACCGGTTTTGTCGTCAATGTGCCGCTGTTCTGCGAATCCGGCGACAAGATCGAAATCGATACCCGCACCGGGGAATACAGGAATCGCGTCAAGGGCTGAATGAAGCAGTGAACGGTGAACTGTTAACAGAAGGGCCGCTTTTGCGGCCCTTTGTTTTTCGGCGTCCCGGCGTAAAATTTTAATGTTCACCGTCTACCAAAGTCCTCGAACGCCTGGACTGATCGCGTCCGTCATTGCGCGCACATCGCCGGCTTGAATACCTCCTCTGGCGCCCCGAACACGAATCGAACGTGCGACCTACCCCTTAGGAGGGGGTTGCTCTATCCACTGAGCTACCGGGGCGACGCGCGGATTTTAACCGAAATCCAGCGCCGCCTCGTTCATCCAGGGTGTTTCGTAGCGTCCGCAGAAGGCGCTCGCTGCTGCCGCAGGCTGAGAAAAACTGTGACGATCGTCACGGCTCTTACGTTGTCACGACCGTCACGTCGTCACGGCATCTCGGTTATGATGCCGCCTCTTTCCCGCATCGGCGGCGCGCTGCGACTGTATTCACGTGGTTCGCGCCACCTTCTATGCCGCTCGCCACTTTCGAAAATGTTTCGCTTGCCTACGGCCATGTGCCATTGCTGGATCACGTCGACTTGGTGGTGGAGCCGGGCAGCCGCATCGGACTGATAGGCCGCAATGGCACGGGTAAGTCCAGCCTGCTCAAATTGCTGGCCGGCATGGCGCTGCCCGACGACGGCCGCGTATGGCGGCAGCCCGGTTTGCGCATCGGCTTCGTCGCACAGGAGCCGGAACTCGATGCGATGCAGTCGGTTTTCGAAGCGACAGTCGCGGGACTCGGCGAGCTTTCGCGCATTCTGGCCGACTACCACGCCGCCGCGCATGCCCTGGAACTGGGCCAGGACGACGTGCGCTCCCTGGACCGGATGCAGACTGCGCAGGAATTGCTCGAACGGCACGATGGCTGGCGCGTCGAGCACCGGGTCGAATCCGTATTGTCGCGTCTCGGACTTGCGCAGGATGCCCGCATCGACACGCTGTCGGGCGGCATGCGCAAACGCGTGGCGCTGGCGCGCGCGCTGGCGGGCGATCCGCAACTGCTGGTGCTCGATGAGCCGACCAACCATCTCGATGTGGAATCGATCGTCTGGCTGGAGAACATGGTGGCCGAATTTCCCGGCGCAGTGTTCGTCGTCACCCACGACCGCGCATTTCTCGACCGTGCCGTCACCGGCATCGCCGAACTCGATCGCGGCCGGCTCGGCCTCTATCCCGGAAGTTTCGCCGAATACGAGCAACGCAAAGCGGATCAACTCGCGGTCGAGGCGGTGAACAATCAGAAGTTCGACAAGCTGCTGGCGCAGGAAGAGGGTTGGATCCGCAAGGGTATCGAAGCGCGCCGCACGCGCAATGAAGGTCGCGTGCGGCGGCTCGAACGCCTGCGGCTGGAACGCTCGGCGCGGCGCGAGCGTCTCGGCCAGGTTTCGATTTCGGTTGCGGAGGGCGAACGCTCTGGCCAACTCGTGGCGGAACTGGAGCACGTCGACAAACGCCTCGGCGAGCGGCAGGTGGTCAGGGATTTTTCCTGCCGCATCCTGCGTGGCGACAAGATCGGCCTGATCGGGCCGAACGGCGCCGGCAAGTCGACGCTGATAAAGCTCATTCTCGGTGAAATGAGCGCGGATGCGGGCAGCATCCGCCGCGGTACGCGGCTGGCCGTGGCGTACTACGACCAGTTCCGCACGCGCCTGGATGAGGAGACCACGGTGGCGCAAACCATCGCGCCCGGCTCCGACTATGTCGAAATCGACGGTGCCCGCAAGCACATCATGACCTACCTTGCCGACTTCCTGTTCCCGCCGGAGCGCGCGCGTGCGCCGGTGAAGGCGTTGTCGGGCGGGGAACGCAACCGGCTGTTGCTCGCGAGATTGTTCAGCCAGCCGGCGAACCTGCTGGTGCTGGATGAACCGACCAACGATCTGGACATCGACACACTCGAACTGCTGGAAAGCCTGCTGCAGGATTACGCGGGCACGGTGCTGCTGGTCAGCCACGACCGCGCTTTTCTCGACAACGTCGTCACGGACACGATTGCCCCGGAAGGCGATGGACGCTGGACGCGTAACCCGGGCGGTTATACCGACTGGCAGCGGCTGATCGACGGGCGCGTGGCGCGTGCATCGAGACCACCGGAAGAGACGGCGAAGGCGGTGCCCGCGCGCGACCGGTCCGCGCCGCAGCGGCCGCGCAAGCTCAGCTTCGGCCAGACCCGGGAACTGGAAGCGATGCCCTCGCGCATCCAGACGCTGGAGACGGAACAGGCGCAGATCGGTGCGCGGCTTGCCGACCCGGCGCTCTATAGTGACGCGCCCGACGAGATCCGGCAGTTGCAGAAGCGCTATGCCGCCATTGAAGAAGAACTGACCGCCTGCCTGAGCCGCTGGGAAGAGCTCGAAGCGATGCGCGACCAGGCGGGTGCGTGAACGGCTGCGCGCCGATTGACGATGGATATTTGCTGTGGCCTCATGCGGGCATGCGAACCGGATTTCCATTCAGATGACGAGGACCAATCGCATCGACAGGATGCTCGGCATCGGCACGCTCGCCGCGCTCGTCATCGGTTGCCTAGTGGTGCTGACGCCTTTCGTGACGGCATTGCTGATGGCGGTGATCCTGACTTATTCGACCTGGCCTCTGTATGTCCGCCTGAGGAAATTCGTCGGCGGCCGCCGCAATCTGGCGGCAGCATTGATGATGCTGGCAGCGTGTCTGATCTTGATTGCACCTTTCGTTTTCGTCGCCTTCAGCCTCGCCGATAGCGCAACCGAACTCGTCGAGGCAGTGCGCAAGTCGTTCGAGAACGGGCCGCCCGCGCTCCCGGAGTGGATTACCGGTCTGCCGCTTGTCGGCGAAACGCTCAAAAACTACTGGAAGAATCTGTCGCACGACGGCGGCCGTCTGCTGCAAGATCTGAAAGGCCTGATTTCTCCCGCCAAGTCCGTGCTGGTGGCTGGCGGGGGCATCTTGTTCGCCGGCTTGCTGCAACTCGGCCTGGCGGTGCTGGTCGCCTTCTTCCTTTACCGCGACGGCGAGGCTGCAGCGGCCAAGGTCAAGCGCATTACAAGTCGCATCGGCAGGGCGCGCGGCCGTCATCTGCTGGATATCGCCGGCAGCACGGTCGTCAGTGTGGTGTACGGCATTCTGGGCACCGCGCTGGTTCAAGGCGTGGTGGCGGGCATCGGCTTCCTGATCGCCGGTGTACCGGGTGCGGCGTTGCTCGGGCTGGCAACGTTCTTCCTCTCGGTGGTGCCGGTCGGCCCGCCGCTCATCTGGATTCCCGCGACCGTCTGGCTGTTCGTGCAAGGCTCCACCGGCTGGGCCGTTTTCATGGGTTTGTGGGGACTGCTCGTCGTCAGCATGGTCGACAACGTGTTAAAGCCGATGATCATCAGCCACGGCAGCAATCTGCCTTTCATGTTGGTCCTGCTGGGTGTGCTCGGGGGCGCGGCCGCATTCGGTTTCGTCGGCATTTTTCTCGGCCCCACGCTGCTCGCAGTCGGCTATCGCATGGTGAACGAGTGGGTGGAGGGCGAGGTTAGGGACGAGGAAGGCAGGACTGAGGTGAAAGGGTAGAGGGCTGAGTAAAGGCCAAGAAGCCGGACTGAGGATTCTTTTCAGTACCCCCTTGAGAGGTACCGAGTAAGGGCGAAAGAAAAAGCACGGTTTAGGACTCGCCCACACGACCGTAACGGCGGTTAAAAAGTCTTTCGGATTCGCTAGTTATCCTGTAGCATGCGCGGTCAATTCAGGTGCGGCATTCGCCGGCACTGATCTAATCGCGTTGCCGTCGAGGCGACGCAGGAGTCGAAGTTAATGTCGTTTTCCGATCTGGGGCTCGCCCCGGAGTTGTTGCGCGCAATCGCCGATCAAGGTTACACCGATCCCACGCCCGTCCAGGCCAAGGCGATTCCTCCCATTCTTCAAGGCCAGGATGTGATGGCCGCGGCACAGACCGGCACCGGCAAGACGGCCGGCTTCACGCTGCCGATGTTGCAGCGCCTGAAGGAATTCGCCAATACCAGCGTTTCGCCCGCGCGCCATCCGGTGCGAGCATTGATCCTGACGCCGACGCGTGAGCTCGCCGCGCAGGTGCAGGACAGCGTCAAAACCTACGGCAAGCACATTCCGCTGCGTTCGGCGGTGGTGTACGGCGGCGTTCACATCGATCCGCAGATCGCCGAGTTGCGCGCCGGCGTCGAGATTCTGGTCGCGACGCCCGGACGTCTGCTCGATCATCTGGGTCAGAAAACGGTAAACCTCTCGCAGGTGCAGTTCCTCGTGCTCGACGAGGCCGATCGCATGCTCGACATGGGCTTTCTGCCGGACATCAAGCGCATCCTGTCAGTGCTGCCGGCGAAGCGGCAGAGCCTGCTGTTCTCCGCAACCTATTCCGATGATATCCGCGGGCTGGCGAAGCAGTTTTTGACCAACCCGGTCAGCGTCGAAGTCGCGCGCCGCAATTCAGTCATCGAGACGGTGACCCACCTGGTTTACAAAGTTGAAGCCACTGCGAAGCGTGATCTGCTGACGCACTTGATCAAGTCGCGCGACATGCGCCAGGTGCTAGTGTTCTGCAATACCAAGATTGGCGCCAACCGGCTGGCTTACAAGCTGGACAAGGACGGTGTCGGCGCCGCGGCCATTCACAGCGACCGCACCCAGGGCGAGCGCATGCAGGCGCTGGCCGAGTTCAAGGACGGCAAGACCAAGGTTCTGGTGGCGACCGATATTGCGGCGCGCGGACTCGACATCGAGCAACTGCCCTTCGTCGTCAACTTCGATCTTCCCGGCTCGCCTGAGGACTACGTCCACCGCGTCGGTCGTACCGGCCGCGCCGGCATGGCCGGCGAAGCCATCTCGCTGGTGTCCGATGAAGAGCGCGACGATCTTGTCGCAATCGAAAAGCTGCTGAAGATCAAACTGCCGGTGCAGGAGCCCGGTCAATTCCAGCGCGAGCGCGTGTCCGCGCCGCGCGGGGGTTCGCGCCGCCCGGATGCGCGTCGCGACGAGCATCGCTCCGCGCCGTCACGATCAGCATCGTCGCGTGCCGCCGCACCTTCCGCCGATCCGCTGTTCTCCAGGCCTTACACTCCATCCTCCGAAGCAACGCAGACCGCCAAGCCGGCCGCGCCCGCGCGCGGACCGAAAAAGGAGGTCGCTGCGTTATTCCTGCCTCCAGTCCCTGCGGAAAAGCAGGACGCCTAGGAGTCGGGGTTGGCTTCGGCGCCATCCTCCGCGACGCAAAGCCGACCGGCGGAAACGATGTCCGAACGTCTGCGGCAGATCGTTTCCGGTCCGGACGAGGACATCAGCCTCGCCGAGGCCGCGCTGCTGATTGCCGGCCACGGCTATCCGGACCTGAACGTCGCGGCTTACCTGTCGCGCATCGAAGAGCTGACGTACGTGCTCAGGTTGCGCATCAATGAAGATGACAGCTTTCCCGAGCGCATCAGCGCGCTGAACCAGTTTCTGTTCGGCGATCTCGGCTTCGCGCCCAACTCCGGGGATTACTACGACCCGCGCAACAGCTTCCTCAACGAGGTGCTGGAGCGCCGCACCGGCATCCCGATCACGCTTTGCGTGATCTACATGGAACTCGGCCGAAAAATCGGCCTGCCGCTGCAGGGCGTGAGTTTCCCGGGGCATTTCCTGGTCAAATGCGCGGTGCCAGACGGCGCTGTTGTGCTGGATCCTTATTCAGGCGGTATCTCGCTCGGCCTTGTCGATTTGCAGAAGCGCCTGCGCGAAGTGCGCGGCGGAGAGGTTTCCCGCGCGATCGTCGCCGAGTTGCTGGTGTCGGCGAGCAACAAGGAAATCATCGTGCGTCTGCTGCGCAATCTGAAGGCGATCTATCTGCGTGGACACAACCTCGATCGGGCACTGCCGATCGTGAACTGGATCATCGCGACCATGCCGGAGCAAACACCGGAACTGCGCGACCGCGGCATGCTCTACCAGGAGCTCGAGTGCTCACGCGCCGCGCTCGCCGATTTCGAAGAGTATCTGAAGCGTTCACCGTCCTGCGAAGACGCCGACGACATCCGCCGGCGCATCATTGAATTGCGGCGCGAAGCGGCGAGGCTGAATTGATGCCGTGACGGCGTGACGCGCGGGCGTTCCCACGGGATTCCTAGAGGGATACCGACCTTCGGCCATAACCGGCTTCGCCATAATCGTGACGACGTGACGAGGTAGAACAAGAGAAACAAGGCAGCGAGAAAAAATTGAAGTCAGACGACTCGTCGTTACAAAAGCCTGTCCCCGTCACGACCGTCACGGGTTCTCGATCTTTTCCGTCACCCCTCTCCCTACCTCCTCCTCACCCTTACGTCGCTGTTCTGGGCCGCGAACTGGGTGGTGGGGCGGGCGATGCGCAACGACATGCCGCCGATTGCGATGGGGTTCTGGCGCTGGGCCATTGCACTGCTGATCCTGCTGCCATTTGCCGCCCCGGAACTCCGGCGCAAGTGGCATGTGGTGCGTGCCAACTGGCCGACCCTTACGACTAGAAAGTCGTGAGGAAGTGATTGGTAACTGGTAATTGGTAATTGGTTTTAAGCCCCTGGCCAAGGCTCTTGCCTTTTACCAATCACCAGTCACGAATCACCGGTTACGCGATAAAATTCTGCGCGGCTGCTTAGAATTTTATCGACAAACCGATCGAATGAACCGACGAATCCAGTCCGGAGCCAGTGCTGGAACCGGAGGTGCTGTTGCCGATCAATTCGGAGTAACGCTCGGATTCGGCATGAACTGTAATCGACTTGGTCAAGCCGTAACTCAGACCAATGCCGTAGACCTTGCCGAGGCCGCCTGGCTCATCCGAATATCGACGATTGCCGGCCTCTTCCTGGGAACCTTTCTGCCAGTAATGAAGGCCGAGGCGTCCGTAGAGCGACAAGCCGGACTGGAACGGCAACGTGGCGACGCCGGACAGGCTCCATGCCGCTCCGTAGCACGAGCGATAGGCATCGCCAGCAGGCGAATCGCCGCTGCAGGCAGATGTGCTGGGGCCGAAATTGGTCTGCGTGCCTTCAATAGCGAATGCATCGGTAATACGATAGCCGCCGTATTGACGCTGAGCGTTCAGGCTTTCCGGATTGGTGCCGGGCGGGTTGAACATGCCGGGCAGAGCCCCGCGGACGCCGACTGAATTGCTCAATCCCCAGAATCCCGTGCTATGGCCGCCGTACCATTGATCCCCGTTCTGGGCGAAGACCGTTCGGGCGAATGCCAGAAGCGCAAACAGCGCAAGCGTCTTGAGCGATGAGTCGAGGGGCGGCATGATGCGTCTGGACGTCTCCGTTACCTAATTCTAGTCATTTTTTTCGCACTATCTGTCGACTTTTTCAATGGATTCGCAGCAAAACAACACTCCTGACGCGGTAAGTGCGGACCAGACGGTCCGTCAGGCGGAAATGTTCGCCAATCGGATCGCGAAAAACGTCAAACACCTTAAGAAATGGGCAAAGAATGCCGGTATCGAATGCTTTCGGATATACGACCGTGATATTCCGGAACTGCCCTTTGCTCTGGATCTTTATTCCGATCGTGCCCATTTGCAGGAATACAGCAAGCCGGTAATGGATGTCCGTGCGCAACGCCTCTGGCTCACGGCCATGCACGAGGCGGCTGCACGGACACTGAATATTCCGCTTGAACGGGTGACGCTGAAGCAACGTCACGGCCAGCGCCCGGATGACCAATACCGGAAGCTTGCCACCAGCGCGCAGGATTTCATGGTACGGGAGGGCGGACATCGCTTCATCGTCAACCTGACCGATCATCTCGATACCGGCTTGTTCCTGGATCATCGCGAGACGCGGGCGTTGGTCGGAACGCTGGCCGCCGGCAGGCGAGTCTTGAACCTGTTCTGCTATACGGGAAGCTTCAGCGTCTACGCTGCCAGGAACAAAGCCGCCTCCACGACCAGCGTCGATCTGTCGAAAACCTATCTCGACTGGGCAAGGCGCAATTTCGAACTCAACGGACTCGAATTCGGGCGCAATCGGCTGGTGCAAGCCGATGTCGTGCGTTTCCTCGAAGAGGAGCGTACGTCGAAGGATCGCTACGAGTTGATCGTGCTCGATCCGCCAAGTTTTTCGAATTCGAAGCGCATGCAGGGTGTGCTCGACGTGCAGCGCGATCACGTCGCGCTGGTTCGTGGTTGCCTTTCCCTGCTGGCACCCGGCGGCGAGTTGCTGTTCTCGACCAACCTGCGCAGTTTCCGCCTGGACGCCGATGCGCTCGCGGACCTCAGCATGATCGAGATATCGGAGCAGACCGTGCCGCCTGATTTCCGCAATCGCAGGATTCATAGATGCTGGCGGATAAATTCCGTGAATCCGTGAATATCGTGAATACCGTAACTTCTCAGTGCTTTTACGACTCTCACGTCTTCTTGCTTCACGTTATTCACGATATTCACGAACCTCCGCTGTGATACTTTCCCCCTAACGTGCCAAACCACCGCTGCCGATGAACACCGAAATCCCCGCAACTGGCATTCGCGAACACGTAGTCTCCTTTCTCGACCAGGGACTCGGGTCGGACCACGATGCTTACGAGCTTGCCAGCTGCTTCGAAGCAATCGCCAACGCAGACAGTCTGACGCACAGACTGGACTCGCTCATTGCGCTGATCGACTGGACGCGACAGGCGCCGGAAGACGCCGATGGCCGGCCGGATCGCTCGCGGCTCATCAAGGCAATCGAGGTGCTCGAAGCATTGGCCGGCGTGCGGCGCAGTCTGCAGGACACCTTTGCCGAAATTCTTTCCGAGACCGAGGGCGTGAACCTGTTCGGTGAAACAGGGATTCCCGGCGATCGCGGATTCATCGCCGAGCTGGCCGACCGCGTCATGGGGCGAGTCCTCCCCGAACCCAACGACGATCATGATCTCGCGCGCCTCATGTCGCGGCTGTACGCGAGCCGGGAAAAAGCGGAGAGCTTCCATCTGCTGGCGCCGGAACTTTTTCACCGGATCGTCGGCGCGCTTGCGCCTGCCGATCGGCCGGAGATCTGGGCGCCGCTGAAAACGGCTTTCGCGGATGGCTTCAGATTGCTGGCGATCCGTGTCCAGGCGCAGGGTCTGGCATCGAAGTTGCGCGCCCGCAGTCATCCCGCGTCCGTGGCGCAATCGCCTTTTCACCTTCTCGCGCTGACCAGCCATGTCCTGATGGACGCGTGGCGCGCGGGCGAAGACATTTCCGCGCCGATCAGGTTCTGGCGGGAACTCTGCCTCGCGTGTCGCACGGAAACCGCCGAGGTTTCACGCCGCCTCGAGAGTGAAGGCGTAAGCGTGGACATCGTCTACGGATTGGAAGTGCTGGAGCGCTGCCTGTCGCGCATGGAAGCCATGCTCGACATCATCGAAAGTCCGCCGGGAGCCGCGAGAAACGTAGCCGTTCATCATCTAGTGGCAGAACTCATCGTTGCGGCCCACGACGACCGCAGCATTCGCCATCTGATCCGCGGCAATCTGCAGATGCTCCAGCGCAAGATTGTCGACCGCTCCGGAAAAACCGGTGAACACTACGTCGCGCACAGTCGTCGCGAATACCGCTTCATCTGGCTGGCCGCGGCAGGCGGTGGACTGCTGACGGTGCTGACAGCGGCCATCAAGCTGAAGGTCACGCATTCCGGATTGCCGCTGTTCATCGAAGGACTGCTGTCGGGACTCAACTACGCGGCCAGTTTCATGCTGCTGCATCACTTTCATCTGATTCTGGCGACCAAACAACCGGCCATGACTGCGGCCACGCTTGCCACGCTGCTGCGCAGTCGCGATCGCACCGAACGTCTCGACAGCATGGTCGAGTTCACGGTCCGCATCTGCCGTTCGCAGTTTGCCGCCGCCATGGCCAATGTGTCGGTGGTCTTCGTCGGCGCCTTCCTGTTCAACTTCCTCTGGCGTCTTGCACTCGGCCACAACTATCTCGGTACAAAGGGAGCACAGGACGTGTTCGAAACACTCAGTCCGGTCAACAGCGGCACCGTGTTCTACGCCGCGCTGACAGGGGTAATCCTCTGGATGGCCGCGATGATCGGCGGCTGGATGGACAACTGGGCGGTGTATCACCGGTTGCCGCAGGCGATCGCCGACCATCGTCTGGGAGAGCGTTTCGGACGCAGGGCCATGGCGCGTGCGGCGGGTATCGTTTCCCGCAACATGTCGGGATGGGCGACGAACATTTCGCTTGGCTTTCTGCTCGGGCTTGCGCCCGTGATCGGCCAGTTTCTGGGACTGCCCATCGACGTGCGTCACGTCACATTGTCTTCGGGGATGCTGGCCTTCGCCTGCGCAGGACTGCGCGGATGGTTCAGCACGGGCTGGTTCTTCTGGGCGCTCGCCGGCGTGGCGACGATGTTCGTCCTGAACCTGAGCGTGAGTTTCTTTCTTTCGCTGTATACCGCGTCGCGTGCTTACGATCTGGCGCGAAGGGAATTGGCCGTGCTGGGGGCGAGGTTGCTGCGGCGGTTTGTGCAGCACCCGCTGGACTTCATTCTTCCGCGGAAGCTCGAAGAAGAGAGAGAAAAGGTTAGAGAGGAAAGGTGAAAGAAACCAGGTTAAAGCGGAAAGGTTAAAGTGGAAAGGTAAGAACTAGGCCACAGCCAGGCCTAAGGCAAGTATTTTCTTTGCTCTTTGACCTTTCACCTTTTCTCTTCCGAGTCAGACGCATTTCAAGGTCGCCGGACTCGGGGCGCCGCGCGCAGCGGTACCGGATCGTCCATCATGTCTTCTTCCTCGAGCTCCTTGAGGCTCTTCTGCCGCGCGCCGTGGCCGGTTGGCGGATTGCCGTCGTGGATCAGATACTCACGGCGCTGCAGGTAGGAATCGCGCAGGAAGCTGTAACGGTCTATCGCCGCCGTTTCGAGAAATTTTTCCGCTTCCAGCAGGTTGGCGCGGGTATCGACGACGTCCAGCGCGAACAGGCCCCAGCGTACGTCAGCCTCGGGGTTCCAGTAGAAGAGCGGACTGGCGACGAAGTCCACCGCCAACCCCGGGCCGTCCCGCGCACTGCTCGGCCCGAACAGGGGCAGCACCAGATAAGGGCCGCTGGCCACGCCCCAATACCCCAATGTCTGGCCGAAGTCCTCATTGCGGTTTTCGATCTTCAGTTCCGTCGCCACATCGATCAGCCCGCCGAGTCCGAAGACGATATTCGTCGTGAAGCGGGCGAAATCCACCGGAACCTTGCTGCCCTTGACCTGCAACGCATCGTTCAGCGTGGTGACGACCATGCCGAGGTTGTTGAAGAAATTGGACACGCCCCGGCGGGCCAACTTTGGCACCACGGCGACATAACCTTTCGCGACAGGCTTGAGCACCGCCTTGTCCACGCCCTCGTTGAATGCGTAGACCTTGCGATTGAACGGCTCCAGCGGATCCCGGGGATCGGGACCCGCCGCGCATCCGCAGAGCATACAGGCGGTCAGGAGCAGTGGGATGAGAAATCGTGCGACCATGAGTTGTCGATGTTATTGGCCGGGAATTATATCGCGGCGCGGGATATGGACATCAGCTCGATCCGGTGGTTTGCAAAAGCCACCCGCTTGCTTCACGATTACCCCTCCCCGGCACGCCCTGACGGCGGCCATTCACATAGAACCTCGAAGAAGGAAGACATCCATGGATCTCGGCTTGAAGGGTAAAACCGCACTGGTCTGTGCGGCCAGCAAGGGACTGGGAAAGGGTTGCGCGCTTTCGCTGGCACGCGAAGGCGTCGATGTAACCATACTGGCTCGCGGCCGCGAGGCGCTTGAAGCGACTGCCGACGAGATTCGCAAGGCCACCGGCGTAAAGGTTACCGTAGTAGTGACGGACATCACCACTGCGGCCGGCCGCAAGGAGGCGCTTGCCGCCTGTCCCAGTCCCGATATCCTGGTCAACAATGCCGGCGGTCCGCCGCCCGGGGATTTCCGGGATTTCACCCACGATATGTGGATTGCGGCCCTCGAGGCGAACATGCTTACGCCGATCGAACTGATCAAGGCCACCGTCGATGGCATGATCTCGCGCAAGTTCGGTCGCATCGTCAACATTACGTCCAGCGCGGTCAAGGCGCCTATAGACATCCTCGGATTGTCCAACGGCGCGCGCACCGGTCTCACCGGTTTTGTCGCCGGTATCGCTCGCAAGACCGTGGCTCACAACGTCACCATCAACAACCTTCTGCCCGGCATGTTCGACACAGACCGGCTGAAGAGCAGCAGTGTCGCGGCGGCGAAGATGCAGAACAAACCGGTGGAGGAGGTTCACGCCGCGCGCATGAAGACCGTTCCCGCCGGGCGCTTCGGCAATCCCGACGAATTCGGCGATGCCTGCGCCTATCTGTGCAGCAGGCAGGCCGGTTACATCACCGGGATGAATTTCCTGATCGACGGCGGAGCGTATCCCGGAACCTTCTGAGCAAGGTCCCGGGGCTTAAGGATCGTGAGAAGAGGCTGTGAATCAATTTCTTCCCGCCGAGACTGGCCCTCAAATCATGCAGAGACCGGAGCGAACGCAGGGCGTTTCGGTGCAGGCTACCTTTTAGCCGACCTACTGCGTCGGTGCGGCATTTACTCTTCCAGAAGCCTGCTCATGTCGATCAGTGCCTGTTTCTCATTGAAGAACGCGAGGCTGTAGATCTCGCGAATGTTGCCCTGCTTGTCGATGAGGTACACGCGCGCCGGGTGGTCGATCTCTCCTTTTGGTAAAAGCTTGGTCCACTCGTCGTACGCCTTGAGTACCGGCCTGATCTGTTTGGGCGTGCCTGTCAGAAACCTCCATCCCGCTGGATCTGCGCCGTGATTTCGCGCGTAGCGCGCCAGCACGTCCGCAGTATCGGTTTCGGGGTCCACCGTCACCGACACAAGACTTGCCTGACTTCCGAAAAGTTTCGCCGACTTAAGCCCGGATTGCACGGCGGCCATCTGCCGGCTGATGATCGGACAGACCCCCGGACAGGTGGTGAATATAAAGGCGAGCAGCACTACATGCCCTTGATAATCCGACAGGCGCACGACCTTTCCCGAAGTATCGTGCAGCATGAACGTTGGCGCACGCGCGATCACCGACAGGCTCGGATTGGAAGAAATTTGAACCTCTGAGGGCGCCTCCGCCGCAAGAAGCGGAGACGCGGCGCCAAACATCCAACACAGAATCCAGAACATGATTCGCCGCATTGCAATGTCCTCCCTTCCGGACAACTTCTTTGCGTCGTCTGCGCCCTCGCAGCGAAACGTGAACGTCAATTGAGTAGCATATCGTGCGGCCTCGCCGGGCCGTTTGGCGCCTGCACGAAGTCGACCTTGAAGTTCGGGTCCAGCTTTAGCCGTCCATCTCGCCCGACCTGGATCAATTGCAGTGAATAGCGCGACGAGTAGTCGATCGTGCTGATCGCAGAGTTGGTAAAGTACAGCCGGTGGCCGTCAGAGGTGACGTGCATCATGTTGGGCTGAACGACGCCCTGAATGGTGTCGTGCAGACGAATGTTCTCCGGATCGGATATATCCCAGGCCTGAACCTCGCTGCCGACGAAGCAACTCACGTAGAGAAACTTGTCGTCAGGAGATTGCCGCAGATCGGCTGGGCCGCAGCCGGGACCGGTATCGGCTGCCTTGCGGTAGGTGAAGGTACCATCGTCTTCCATCTTGAACATCCAAATGGAATTACCGCCGTTGCTGATGTTGTAACCATACCTCGCACCCGGTTTGAGCATCCATCGCGCAGCGAGATTGATCGGGTCTCCGGAGAGGGTCTGGATCACCTTGCGCTCCTTCAGATCCCACACCAGCATCGTGTTCGGATTGGTCCAGTCCTGCGGATTCCACTTGTCGAGGGGGCTCATGAAGGTCTTCTGCGGAAACCATGCAGAGGTGATCATGCGATTGAACTCGGGCTTGATCACTGTTTCGTAGGGATGGTTGGAGGCGTTGTGACCGGCGATGAATTCGCCGTCATTGGTGAATTCCGCAATTCCCCCCGTACCGGTGCCGTCGGGCCCCGATGCCATGCTGACCAGTATTCTCCCCGGGATCGCATATGGGGTATGCGGCCCGCTCAACCGGGTCAGCCCGGGAACATTGTCGATGGTGCGAATCAGCTTCGGGTTCGCGGGGTCCGTGCCGACGTCGAAAATAAACAGGCGGCTGGTATTGAGCGAGGCCGCCCAGATTTTGGTTCGATCATCGGTAAAGCCGATGTGATGCGCCTCGTTCCCTGAAGAACCGACCTTTACCTTCTTGATGATCTGCCCGTAAGTGGGCGAGGCGAGATTCACGTCGATCACCGCGAGAAAATCAGGGCCTCCATTCGGTTTGGCAGGCAGAGTCCACAGGTACATGACTTTTTCAGGGGTTTTCAAGCCCTTGACGTAGGGCGAAATGCAGGTTTCGGAAAAAGCCGTTCCTGCGACTGTTAACCCGGCCAGTAAACACACTATCCAGCGTTTCATGATTGGCTCTCCTCCAGGTTGACTACGAACGCACAAGTTATAGGGAAGGTCAAAACTTCAGCCCTGGCTGTCCGATTCTCGCGCTCCAACTTTCCAAATTGGCGACGTTTCTCTCTTCGTTATAGTTCAAATTCAGATAAGGACGGCAATTAGATTGGCTGCACGGGAAGCGCCGTCGCTCTCCACGTCCCGGTATGCAGCCGGCCGCCCGATCTGGGCGACGATTGCATCGGCGATTTCATCCGCAGTGACTGCTGCATAATCGAGCGGGCGGCCCGCGAGATAGCGTTCCGGGCGGTAGCGGAAGTGGACGGTCTGCTCGAAGTGGTTGTGCAACGGGAAGTACAGGAACGGGACCTTCGCCGCGGTCAGTTCCATGCAAGTGGTCAGCCCGCCCTGCACGAGGGCGAGGTCGCAGGCGGCCAGGCGCTGATGCAGATCCGGAAGGAATCCGTGCAGCTCGACGCCCGCTGCGCACGGCAATTCGCGCGGATCGATGCGCGGTCCCGCGACGACGACCATCCTGGGGATCGTGGTTTATCCCAATCGGCAGTCCGGGTATGCACGCATGTTTGGCCGCGGCGTCTATAATCGACTCATTGTTCCGCCGTTTTCCAGGAGACTAACCATGAATGCCCCCAGAGATACGAATTTCACGCTGCAACTCAGAGACCAAAAAATTTTCCGCCAGCAAGGCTATATCAATGGGGCCTGGCTCGACGCGGATGCCAAATCCACCATCAACGTCACCAACCCGGCCAATGGGGCGGTAATCGGCACCATTCCGAAAATGGGTGCGGTGGAAACGCGCCGGGCCATCGAAGCCGCGAGCGCTGCGTTGCCGGCCTGGCGCGCAAAGCTGCCGAAGGAGCGCGCAAACATTCTGCGCAAATGGTTCGACCTGATGATCGCCAATACCGACGATCTGGGCCTGCTGATGACCACGGAGCAGGGCAAGCCTCTTGCCGAAGCGAAGGGCGAGATCGCCTACGCTGCCTCTTTCATCGAGTGGTTCGCCGAAGAAGCGAAGCGCATTTACGGCGATATGATTCCGCAGCATCAGGCCGACAAGCGTCTGGTGGTGATCAAGCAGCCGATCGGCGTGTGCGGTCTGATCACGCCGTGGAATTTCCCGGCGGCAATGATTACGCGCAAGGCCGCGCCGGCATTGGCGGCGGGTTGCACGGTGGTGATCAAGCCGGCAACGCAGACACCGTACTCGGCCTTTGCGCTGGCGGAGCTGGCTGAACGCGCCGGCGTGCCCAAGGGCGTGATCAACATCGTCACCGGCAGCGCGAAGGAAATCGGCGGCGAGCTGACGTCGAATTCGGCGGTTCGCAAAATCAGCTTCACCGGTTCCACCGAAGTCGGAGCCGTGCTGATGAAGCAGAGTGCGGAGACGATCAAGAAAGTCTCGCTGGAACTGGGCGGCAATGCGCCGTTCCTGGTATTCGACGACGCCGACCTCGACGCGGCAGTCGAAGGCGCGATGATCTCCAAGTATCGCAACAACGGGCAGACCTGCGTTTGCGCCAACCGCATCCTGGTGCAGGACAGCGTCTACGATCAATTCGCCGCCAAGCTCGCGGATAAAGTGAGGGCGCTTAAGGTGGGGCCAGGCACCGAGGCCGGCGTCAATGCCGGACCGCTGATCGACGAGAACGCGGTGAAGAAGGTCGAAGAGCATATCGAGGATGCCTTGTCCAAAGGCGCCAAAGTTCTGGTCGGCGGCAAGAAGCATAAACTCGGCGGTTTGTTCTTCGAGCCGACCGTGCTGACCGGTGTGAACACCACGATGAAAGTGACGAAGGAGGAAACCTTTGGTCCCGTCGCGCCGCTGTTCCGCTTCAAGACCGAAGAAGAAGCGATCACCATGGCCAACGACACCGAGTTCGGGCTGGCGTCGTATTTCTATGCCCGCGACATCGGCCGCATCTGGCGCGTAGGCGAAGCCATCGAATCCGGCATGGTCGGCGTCAACACCGGCCTGATCTCGAACGAAGTCGCGCCGTTCGGCGGCGTCAAGCAGAGCGGCATCGGGCGCGAAGGCTCGAAGTACGGGATCGAAGAGTATCTGGAGGTAAAGTATTTGTGCATTGGCGGTCTGTAAGCCGGCCACGGGCCGGCATCAGAATCGTTGACGCAAAGGGCGCAGAGGTGAAAAGAGAGGGCGCAAAGGAATACGATGGAGGCACGCTAGAGGTGTCCGTACACAATAGTCCGCTGCGTCAGTTTCTATTTGTCGATTGGATCACGGTACTGCGTTTACCCTTATCGTCCGTTTTGTTTTCCTCTGCGACCTTTGCGCTCTCTGCGCCTCTGCGTTGAGATTTTGATCTTTGCCAAGCGGCCATGCCGTTCAACCAACCCCCGCCCCAACTCGGTAACCAATATTCCGACGACCGGGTCCCGCGCTCTTATCTCGCGCGGGTGCTGCCCGCCGGGATGCTGGCGGCGATCGAGCGGGAATTGCTCGAGCTGGGGGACCTGGCGGGTGGCGAGTTGTATTGCCTGCAGATCGCGGATCGTCTGAACGAACCCGTGCATACGCCCTGGGACGCGTGGGGCAACCGCATCGATCGGATTGAGGTGTCGCCGCTGTGGAAGCTCGCGGAGCGTCTCGCCGCCGAAAGAGGGCTGATCGCGACGGCTTACGAGCGGCGCAACGGCCGGCACTCGCGCATTCATCAGTTCGCGCTCGTTCACCTGTTCACGCCGGCGACGGACGTCTACAGTTGTCCGCTGGCGATGACCGACGGCGCTGCGCGCGCCCTGGTCGCATCCGGAAACAAACAACTCATCGAACGTGCGTTGCCGCACCTGACTTCGCGCGATCCGGCGTGGTTCTGGACCAGCGGGCAGTGGATGACGGAGAGTACCGGCGGTTCCGACGTTGGTCTGAGCGAAACCGCGGCGAAGCGGGACGGTTCGCGATGGCGGCTTTACGGCCGGAAATGGTTTACGTCCGCGGCGACTTCTCAGATGGCGCTGACCTTGGCAAGGCCCGAGGGCAATCCCGGCGGCGGAAAAGGCCTTGCCCTGTTCTATGTGGAAACGCGCAATGCCGGCGGGCAGCTCGATAACATCCTCGTTCACCGGCTCAAGGACAAGTTCGGCACGCGCAAGGTGCCGACCGCGGAACTCACGCTCGACGGTACGCCGGCATTGACGGTCGCCGGCGAAGCGGATGGTGTGCGCAGCATTTCCCCGATGCTGAATGTCACCCGCACGTGGAACAGCGTCAGCGCGGTTTCCTACATGCGCCGCGGACTTGCGCTGGCGCGCGACTATGCGAAAAAGCGCGTCGCCTTCGGCGCGCCGCTGGCCGAGAAACCGCTGCATGTCGATACGCTGGCCGGCTTGCAGGCGGAGTACGAGGCCGGCTTTCATCTCGCCTTCTCTGCGGTGGAGCTGCTCGGCCGCGACGAAACCGATGGGCTCGATGCCGCAGGCAAGGACCTGCTGCGGCTGCTGACACCGATCGCGAAGCTCGTCACCGGCAAACAGTCGGTGGCCGTGCTGTCGGAAGTCCTGGAAAGTTTCGGCGGGGCCGGTTATGTCGAAGACACCGGACTGCCGGCGCTGTTGCGCGACGCGCAGGTGTTCTCGATCTGGGAAGGCACCACCAACGTGTTGTCGCTGGACGTGCTGCGCGCGTTGCAGTCCGGTAGTGCGCTGTCCGCACTGCAGATAGAGATCGAGACGCTGGCTTCAGGCGTGCGCGATGTGCGATTGCTGGAATGTGCCAAGTCGGCGCAGGCAGCGCTGCTGCGTGCGCAGCGGTGGATCGGCGCCGCTTCAGAGGAAGCGGTCGAGGCGGGCGCACGGCGCTTCGCCATGACCCTGGGCCGCGCCTTTGCGTTGCTCCTGCTCTGTCGCCATGCGCAATGGTCGCTCGACCACGAAAAAGATCAGCGCGCTCTCTACGCCGCGCGGCGCTTTGCCAGAAATGGCATCGACCTCATCGGCGTCGAAGAACTCGCAGGATCGAGCGCATTGGCGAACGATAGGGAGATTTGAATCACATCATTCACGCGCATGCGCGGTCCTTTCACGCATTCACGTCATTCACTGCTTTTCTCGGCCTTTAGCTGATCCCAAACTTCTTCTTGATGCTATAGATGCAGCGTTGCGTCACGGCAACCGCTTCCCGGGACCCGAACGCAATTGCGCGGCGTTCTTCATCCGCGCAGATCGCCAGGCAGGCGAATATGGCGTCGACCTTCGCCCGGTCCTTGTCTTCGATAGCGAGCCGGGATGCGAACCGACTGCCGGCCATCGGCACGATTTTGCGCAGCCCTTGCGGCTGAAGCATCAGCCGGCGGATGCTGTCCACCGTATCGGTGGAAGGTTGCTCCAACTCCTTCGGCATGGCGGATGCCGCGTCCGCTCGCTGTCCAGACACTGAATGCAATGCTTTCCAAACTTCGTCGGACAGGGTGGCAGCCATGGTGCGTTCGCTTGTCTTCATGATGAACTCCGCTTCGGTTACTCCTTCGTCACGTTAGGTTGCAGTGGTCGTGGATACCACGCCAGTCGCCCGCTTTACCCTTGACATGTGCATATCCGATGCCAGGAGCGACGCAGTACAGCGCGTGGCTGACGAGCGGCGGCTTCTGACAACCAGGCGGGCTACGCACGGCGGTAAGGTGAAAACGACCGTCCGTCGCCTCAATGCGACCGTTATGAGGCGAGGGGAGTGAGGCTCGCGGCCGGATCAACGGTCGGGGGGCTTACAAGCGCGTAAGAAAGCGCTATTGCAGGTGATGACCCGTCTTGGGCGGGTCGAAGGGTCGACGAGAGTGCCGAAATTTCCGCAATCCTGTCACGGCTTCTTCGGCAGAACGTGAAGAGCGAAGCGAAAATCCGCCGCTGACTGCGCGACTTTTGCCGCCGTATCGCCGGGTTTGTACAGCGCCGAACCGAGTCCGAAGCCGTCCGCGCCGGCTTCCCAGTATTCCTTCATGTTGTTCGGGGTGATGCCGCCCACCGGCAGCACCGGCACTGCCTTCGGCAACACGGCGCGCAGCGCCTTCAGCACTTTCGGCGGGTTGGCCTCGGCGGGGAATAGTTTGATGGCGTCGGCTCCGGCTTCGATCATGCGAAAACCTTCCGTGGCCGAGGCAAAGCCGGGCACCGCGTAAAGATTGCGACGCTTGGCGGCTTCGACGATGCGCTCATCCGCATGCGGCATCACGATGATTCTGCCGCCCGCATCGGCCACCTTTTGCACCTGCTCCCAGTCCGTGACCGTTCCCGCACCGATCAGCACTTTGTCGCCGAACCGTTTCGACAGCCTGATGATGCTGGCGAAAGGTTCGGGAGAATTCAATGGAACTTCGACGATACAAAAACCGGTTTCCACCAGCACAGCGCCAATGTCGATCGCCTCCCCGGGCTTGATGCCCCGCAGGATGGCGACCAGCGGCCAGCGCCTGAGCCAGCCGGCAAAGGATTCGGTTTTCATTTTTTCAGGTGAGACGCCAGCCGGAACAGTCCAGTGGTGACCGCGTTGGAATCGAGTGTACTGGATTCCAATCCCAGTACGTCAAGTGCCTGACGATAGACGTCCGCGAGCTGGGGGGTGCACAGCAGGTGCACGGGTTGTCCGCTGATACCGGCGGCATGAATCTCGTGGCCGATGAGCAGGCCGGACAGGTACGACGCGGAAGCCGTCTCCTGCAGTTCGCCGAGCAATCCACGGGAGCGCACGCCGAACAGGTGGTGCAGCATCCCGCCGTCATCGGCCGAACGGCGCACGCCGTCCGTAAACGCATTCCTGTCCGTGACGCCATCCTTCATCATGCGTCCCAGAATGCTGTGCGCCTTGAACACGGCGAAGGCCTCTCCGGTCATGTGCGTCGAGAAGTGTACGATCTTCCCGTTTTCGACCTCGACCCACTTGCTGTGCGTGCCCGGCAGACAGATGGTGTGCCGGCCCGCGCCGAACTGGGCGAGAATGCCCAGAATCTGGGTCTCCTCGCCGCGAATCACATCCGGAACCCCGGCGTCGTCGCGACAAGTCAGTCCCGGCGCAATCCAGGCCTCGCCGCGATCCCACGCGACCTTGCGCATTCCTGCGGCGATTTCATCCAGACCGGCGGGGCATGCCGCATAAGGCACCTCGATCCATCCCTGGCGGCTGCCTATCATGCCGCTCATGACGACCTGCGTCTCGCCGTCGGCAATCCAGTCGCCGGCCTGCTGCTCCAGTGCGGCGGCGAAGTTTCCACCCTCGACGGAAAGAATGCCCGCCGGTGCGGAACGTGTATTGACTATCCTGCCGGCCGGATCGAGACGGTATGCGCGAAAGGAAGTGGTGCCCCAGTCGATGGCGAGCATGGTTCAGTAATTGGTGACTAGTGATTAGTGAAAAGTCCTTATTGCTTCCACCAGTCACCAGTTACTAATCACCGGGCCACCGATCAGCCTTGTCCGAGAAGAAATTCGCGGACTACGTTGATCTGGTCGGCTGCCATCAACATCGGTGCATGGCCGATGCCGGTGAATTCCACGAGCTTTGCTTTCGGACCGCGAGTGGTCATCTCGCGTGCGGTTTCGCTCATCAACAGGTCGGAAGTCTTGCCGCGCAACAGGAGTGTGGGGCAACGGACCTGATCCCAGAACGGCCACAGCGCAACATCGGCGATCGGTCCCGCGAATGGCAGTGCGATCGCCGGGTCGTAGTTCGTTCCCCATCGGCCGTCGTCCTTGCGCCGGGCGGTGGTTTCGGTGAGATGACGCCATTGCGCATCGGTCAGCGGGCCGAACGATGCGGACACCACGCGAATGTATTGTTCGAAGGCGTCGAATGAATCGTAGCTCACGGGTTTGCCCACGTAAGTGGACAGCCTTTCCAGCGATGCCTTCGGAATGAACGGTCCGACATCGTTCATCACCAGCTTGCGGATCGGTGAATTCGGCTGAGCAGCGAGCAGCATACCGATCAGTCCGCCCATCGACGTGCCGATCCAGTCCACGGTTTGCGCGCCGCTGCGCGCGATCAGCGCGGCCATGTCCGCGCAGTAAACCGGATAGGCGTAGTCCTCTTTATGCGTTAGCCATTCGCTTTTTCCGCGGCCGGGCACGTCGGGGCAGAGCACGCGATATTCGGAGGAAAGCGCGCGCGCAATGTCATCGAAGTCGCGGCCGTTTCGCGTCAGGCCATGCACGCAGATCAGGACTTTCGAGTTGGCCGGGTCTCCCCATTCGTAGTAGTTGAGGCGGTGGAAGCCGTGGAGGCAGAGCGCGGACATTTCGCACTGGCGAAATGATCCGTCGGTGACTGGTGATAGGTGACTGGTAACTGGCAAAGGGCACCTGAATGGGAATAGCGAACTTAATCGCGAGGTTTTGCTTTTACGGATCGAATCAAGCCCTGCAGCATGCGAGATACGGCAGCCAGATCTGCGGTCACGAGATCGCTATTATTAGCGGAAGCGATTCCAGTCAGCTTGGCTATTTCCAGTTGAGTATCGAGCTCGCTGGCCGACCCCAGTGCCACACACAGGAATTGGAGGAATTCCTTGTTTCCTTTCCGAGCGGCACCTTCAGCGATATTGCTTCCGACCGATACCGCGCTACGACGCATCTGACCCGCAAGGCCAAACCGTTCCCTCTGCGGGAAGTGCTCGGTGAGATCGTAAACACTCTTGACAAGTTGAATGGCCGCCTTCCAGACTTCGAGGTCTTTATGCGATTTCATCGAGCGGTCCGTTCATCTTGCCGCTCTAGGTTACCAGTACTGGAGTAGTAATTGTAGAAGTACCAATCACTAATCACCAGTCACCAATCACGGTCTCAGTCGAGGCTCGCGACATACGCCGCAACCGCCTCCAGATCTTCATCCGCTATCGTGCGCAATACCGCCGTCATGTTGCCGGCGTCGTTGGTGCGTCTCTTCGCCTTGAAGTCCTTCAACTGCTTGAGCACGTATTCGTAGTGCTGGCCGCCGGTCTTCGGGATTTCGTTCTGGCCGGAGAAGCTGCCCAAGTGGCACATGGTGCAGATGGCGGCATCGGCGACCGCTTTGCCTTTCGCCACGAGCGAAGGTTCGCCCTTCGAGTTTTGATTCGTCGGCTTCTGCGCGGCGAAATAGGCGCCGAGGTCCAGCATGTCTTTCTTCGACAGGTTCGCCGCCATCGGCGACATCATCGGGTCCTTGCGGCGTCCTTCCTTGAAGTCGCGCAGTTGCAGATAGATGTAGCGCGCGGTTTGTCCCGCCAGGATCGGATTCTGCGGAATGGTGGAGTTACCATCCGCGCCGTGACAGGCGCCACACACGGCCGCCTTTTCCTTGCCGGTGGCGGCGTCCTGCGCGAGTGCGCCCGCGGGGATCAGCGCAAGAAACGTGGCGAGCGCGAGTAGTTTCTTCATCTGTGACTTCCGTTGCAATGTTTTCAAGCACCTTCTCCGCTCTGGGGAGAAGGCGGGGACGAGGTGGAAATGGGAGGGGCCACCCGAAGGTGGCCCCTCCTTGACTACGTTAGAACGACTAACCGGCCGAAAAGTTTAGGGCAGGGCGAAAACGAAAACGCTGTTGCCGCGTTTGAAGTCGAGCTGGTTGTTACCGCCCGCCGCAACCGCGATGTACTGCTTGCCGCCGATCTCGTACGACACGGGAGGCGAATTCACGCCGGCGCCGCAGTTGAACGACCACAGCTTCTTGCCGCTCTTTGCCTCATAGGCATTGAAACTGCCATTGCCTTCGCCGGTGAACACCAGGTTACCCGCGGTGGCCAGCACGCCACCCATCAGCGGTTGTGCGGTGTCGGCCTTCCAAGCCAGTTTGCCGGTGTCGAGATTCACTGCGGCCAGACGACCCCATTGTTTCTCGCTCGCGATCGCCTTGAACGCACCGCCCAACCACAGCTTGTCGCCACCCGGATAGCCGGCTTCTTCGACGTGGTAGGTCATCGGCTGGTGCAAATTGGCCGCATAGGCCATGTGCAGCTTCGGATTCACCGCCATCGGGTTCCATTCCACGCCGCCGTTCGCACCGGGAAGCATGCGAGCGCCTTGCGCAGTCGGGAGGACCCACATGTTCTCCTGCGGAATCATGGCTTGCGAGAAGCGGATCAATTCGCCGGTGGCACGGTCATGCACGTACACATGTCCGCTCTTGCCGCCGTGGATCGCGACCTTGCGAACCTTGCCGGCTTTGTCCTTGGCTTCCGTCAGGACGACCGGGCTGACCGCGTCCAGATCCCATACGTCGTGCGCGATGTATTGCGAGTGCCACTTGTACTCGCCGGTGTCCAGGCTCACTGCAACCATCGAGTTGGTGTACAGGTTGTCGCCCGGGCGGATCGCGCCATACAGATCGGGAGACGGGTTGCCCACCACGAAGAACACGGTGCGGGTCTCGAGGTCGACTGCCGGCGTCATCCACACGCCGCCGCCCAGAGTCTGATAGAAGTCGCCGCCGTTATCCTGCAGCGTCTTCTTCTCCGCCGCGATGTCGCGCAGCATGTTGCGTCCGGTAGCGTCATGCGTGGCCCACACACCTTCGTGGCCCCTTTCCGGGATGCTGTAGAAGGTCCACAGCAAATTGCCGGTCTTGGCGTCGAATGCCTTCACGAATCCGCGAATACCGTACTCGCCGCCGTTGGTGCCGATCAGGACCTTGCCGTCGACCACGGTCGGCGCCATGGTTTCGGAGTAACCCTTTTCGGGATCCGCGATCTCGGTTTCCCATGCTACCTTGCCGGTCTTTGCATCCAATGCCACCAGCTTGGCGTCCAGGGTGCCCATGTACAGCAGGCCATCCGCCGCCGCTACGCCGCGGTTGTTGGGGCCGCAGCAGTACACGGTGATCGGACCCATGTTGTGCTTGTAGTGCCAGAACTCCTGACCGGTCTTCGCATCGATTGCGTAGACATGGTTGTAGGAAGTGGTCAGGAACATCACGCCGTCGATGATCAACGGTGCGGTTTCCATCGATTCGACCAACGCGGTCTGAAATACGAACGCGGGCTTGAGTTTGGAAACGTTGCCGCTGTTGATCTGGCCGCCAGGGTAATAGCGGGTTTGCGAGTAACCGCCATTGACATGCAGCCAGTTGGCCTTGTCGCTGTGTGCGTTGTTCAGACGTTTTTGCGTGACCATGCCGAGCTTCGAAGACATCGGCTTCGCCGAAGTGGTGGCGCCGCCTTCGATCTCCGCAGCCAGGACACAGTTGAAGCTGCCGACAGCCATCATTACCGCCGCCGCCAGTTTCACTTGGGCATGTAGCTTCATAAAACCTCCCGTTGCGTTGTAGTTAGAGTCAGCGCTTTCACTGTCGCGTTGTCACGCGGACTGTAGCGATTGCGGACGCTGCGACTATAAGGAACAATTCCCGGCCGTACAAGGGTCATATCCGCGTTCCAAATTCGCAAGATTCCCCGACTGCTTCCATGACACGCTTCCACCGGTTTTCACTCGTAGTCGCAGTACTTTTTGCCGGTTCCGATTTTCTGTTTTCGTCTTTGAATCAACGGTTGGTTATGCATCCATGTGCATATGCGCAGACCTCTCCGGACCTCGGTTTGAATGCTCAGTTGCTTGTTGCGGCGCGCAATGACGATGTCGTGACCGTGCGCCGCGTACTGGAGAATGGTGCGGTACCGAATTCACGAAATCGTGCCGGCGACACCGCGCTCATGATGTTCGTGCGCAAGGGCAACGCCGAGATGGTCGACCTGCTGATCGGCAAAGATGCCGACGTCAACCTGCAGAATCTCCAAAAGGTGTCGCCGCTGATGACGGCGGCTTACAACGGCAATGCCGGCATCGCGCGCACGCTGCTCGATCATGGCGCCGACGTGAACGCCCGCGATCAGCTGTTCAAGACCGCGATGGTGTACGCGGCGGGGCAGGGCAACACCGGGATCGTCGCCCTGCTTCTGGATGCTGGCGTGGACGTCAACAAATCCTATCACCACGGTGTTACGGCGTTGATGTGGGCTGCCGGCTACGGCAAGACGGAAACAGTCAGAACGCTGCTCGCCAAGGGTGCCGATCCCGGTTTGAAGGATGATCGAGGCAAGACGGCGGCGGAAATAGCGCGTGACGCCAAACACAAAGAAGTGGCGGAGCTACTTAAGGTCGAGGAATGAGGGGGGCGGATAAGCAGGACTGAGGACTGGGAAATGAGCCGGAAAGACGGGCGGTAACGGCGGAAAAATTGTTACTTAACCAATGACCCGAGGGCAACCATGAGCAAGATCGAAAGATTCGAAGATCTGATTGCATGGCAGAAGGCCAGAGTGCTTGTACGCGACATCTATAAAACCACCCTCGCTCCTGGGTTCTCGAGAGATTTTTCTCTCATTGATCAGATCAGACGAGCATCCACTTCAATTCTGAGTAACATCGCCGAGGGATTTGGGCGTGGACGTCGTACTGAGTTTCATCTTTTGATCTTTGCCTTTACTCAGCCCTCTGCACTGCTTCTAAGGCGGTCTTCGGTCCCGTTTTCTGATTTTTTCGCCCTTACTCAGTCCTCAGTCCTGCTTTTAAGATTCTGCGCCAGCCGCGCGGCAAGTCGCCTTGCGGTCTCGTCCGAAACATGCAGCCCCAGCTTCGAGCGCCGCCAGAGAATGTCCTGCGCCGTTTGCGCCCATTCCTGACTTATCAGGTAATCTATTTCCGCGTCATACAGCCCGCCGCCGTAATCTTCGCCGAGTCGCGTCAGATTGCTTGCGCCTGCGAGGAGCCGGTCGACGCGAGTGCCATAGGCGCGTGCATAGCGGCGCGCGAGGGCTTCCGGCAACCACGGGGCCGAGCGGTGAAAGTCGGCGAGAAATCCTTCGAAGTTCGCGTCCGGGATGTCGCCTCCGGGCAGCGGCGCGCCCGCCGTCCATGCCTTTTTCAATTCGGGCAGGCTAGGCGCAAGCAGATCGAGCGCTTCTTCCGCGAGGCGCCGGAAAGTCGTGATCTTGCCGCCGAACACGGAAAGGAGCGGTGCGCGCTCGGATGTGGCGTCGCATTCCAGCACATAGTCGCGGGTGACGGCGGAAAGATTGGCTGCGTGGTCGGCCAGCAAAGGGCGCACCCCTGAATAACTCCAGACCACATCGGCGGGAGCGATGCCGTGCGCGAAGTAGCGGTTCGCCATTTCGCACAAGTAAGCGACTTCCGCATCCGTAATCGACGCATTGGCGGGGTCGCCTTCATATTCGACGTCGGTGGTGCCGATCAGAGTGAAGTCGCGCTCAAAGGGAATGGCGAACAGGATGCGCTTGTCGGGGTTCTGCAGAATATAGGCATGGTCGTGCTCGAACAGCCGCCGCACCACGATATGGCTGCCTTTGGCCAGGCGCAGATGGCGCCGGGATGGCATGCCGAGCGATTCGCGCAGCACGTTCATGACCCACGGCCCGGCTGCGTTGATCAGCGCGCGGCCGCGCACAATTTGCACCGAATCGCCGCCCGCAGGCTGCAAAGTCATCTCCCACAGGTCTGCATGCCGCCGGGCTGAGACGCAGCGCGTGCGCGGCAGAACCCTTGCGCCGCGTTCGGCCGCATCGAGCGCATTCAGCACGACGAGACGCGCGTCCTCCACCCACGCGTCGGCGTACATGAAGCCCGTCTCGAATTCGGGCTTGAGCGGTTGTCCCGCCGCGTGAGTACGCAGATTCACGCTGCGCGAACCGGGCAGCAGCTCGCGCTTGCCGAGATGGTCGTACAGGAACAGCCCGGCGCGGATCAGCCAGGCGGGGCGCAGTCCCGCGTTGTGCGGCATCACGAAGGAAAGCGGCCGGATGATGTGAGGTGCGGCACGCAGCAGCACTTCCCGCTCCTGCAGCGACTTGCGCACCAGGCCGAACTCGTAGTACTCGAGGTAGCGCAATCCGCCGTGGATGAGCTTGGTGCTGGCGGACGAGGTGTGACCGGCGAGATCGTCCTGCTCGCAAAGCAAAACGGACAGCCCGCGGCCCGCGGCGTCGCGCGCGATCCCCACGCCGTTGATGCCGCCGCCGACGATCAGCAAATCGTAAATCGGGTCGTTGCCCGGGGAAGCGCTCAAGGCATGCTCCTTTTATCGGTGGACGCACCGATTCCACGCATAGTACATGCGCCGCAGTTGGCTGGTGATTTGACCTCGATCAATCCGGCCGCCGCGATAAATGCCATGATGCTCGACACACCTGCGGGAATTCTCCAGGAGAGATTCGGTGGAAAAGCAGACGAAGTTCAACATCTGGTACTTGGTGATCGCGCTGGTGGCGCTCGTCTGGCGCTGATCCTTTTCGGCTTGTGGATGTTCCTCGCTCGCCGCATGGCGGGCGAGGGCGGAATCGGCGGTGATCTCATGTCCATCGGCAAGATCAAGGTGAAGGTCTACTTGGTCAGGCAAAGATGCAACAAGCGGCCTCGTGGACAAACTTTCAGGGCAAAGATCGAATCGCTAACCTATTTCTAAGCTGGCCAACGTCAAGGTGTATAGACCCATTAACCTTGGAGGGCCACAAGATGATCAGATTTCTCACAACCACCATGCTAGTCATTCTGGCAGCCGGCGCTTTCAGCAGTTATGCCCAACAAACCGACACGGCGGCATTAAGCGAGACCATCGTGATGTATTGCGCCGCATGGGGTGAGTCGGACGTGCCGAAACGCACACATATGTTGAAGAGGACTTGGGCCAGGCAGGGCACCTACACCGATCCGACGGCTCAAGTGGAGGGACGCGAGGCGCTTATCGTCCACATCGGGAAGTTTCTGGAACAATATCCAGGGGCACAAATCGTCGTTTCCAGTGCGGTCGATGCGCATCACGAAAGGTTCCGGTTCGGATGGAAAATGTTAGCGGCAGACGGATCCACCGCGCTGGAAGGGATGGACTTTGGCGAGGTGGACGAGAAGGGTCAGATCCGTCGCATCACCGGTTTCTTCGGACCGCTAGGACCCCGTCCATAAGGGCCTGCCGCCATGAAGACTGCGCTCCGGGCGGCTAAGGGACCCATCGGTCCGTTGGATCATGGCCCAAGTCTGCGAATGATCTATCATCCTCATATGTAGAGTCCGAACGAGACCACGATTGATCCTCGTGGAGGGGTGCTCCCTCGCACAACATACCTGAGACTTCTTCGATAGGCGGAACTCATGGGGCGTAAGGCGGCATATGCGAAATTAAGCCGTCCGCGCTTGTTCAGCGTGGTGCCGAGACGGCGACTGTTTCGGCTGCTGGATGAGCGAATGCAACACCCCGTGGTTTGGGTGGAAGGCCCGCCTGGCGCCGGCAAGACCGCCTTGGTCGCGAGCTACCTTGAATCCCGCCGCTACGGGGTTCTCTGGTACCAACTCGACCCGGGCGACTCTGATCCTTCCACTTTTTTCTACTATCTAGGACTATCCGCTCCAAGTGGAAAGGCGCGGCTACCCGTTCTTTCGCCGGAATACCTCGCTAGCCTCGAAGGGTTTACGCGACGGTTTTTTCGGGAGTTCTTTTCGCGCCTCGCCCCACGTACCGTAGTCGTGTTTGACAACTATCAAGAGGTTCCCGAGTCTTCCGCGATTCACAAACTGATCTGCGTCGCGCTCGGAGAGATTCCGGAGGACATAAACGTGATCGCGATCAGCCGGACTTCACCTCCCGCTGAAATCTCCGTCTTGCAAGCTAATAGCGACCTTGCGGCGCTCGACTGGAATGACTTGCAACTTACGATCGACGAAACCAGGTCGATCATGCAAGCCCGCAACGTGGCCAACGACGAAAGCGCACAGGCCCTTCATCAATTATGTGGAGGCTGGGCCGCAGGTCTTACCCTCGTGCTAGAAGGTGCGCGAAATAAGCACTGCTCGACCGAGGACATTCCCGCGGGCACGCAGGAATCCATTTTTGGCTACTTCGCCGACCAACTTCTTGGGGCGACCTCACATTCCGACCAGGAGACCCTCCTCCAGTCAGCGTTCTTCCCGCGGATCACGGCGGAGCTCGCGGAACGCATGACCGGAAACAACGAAGCCGGGCGACTTCTAGATTTGTTGTATCGACGACGTTTATTCACGGATCGTCGTTCCCAGTCGCGAACCCGCCTCCATCCCCCGGAATCAGTCGCTTCGGCGATGGGATTTGAAACAGAGCACATCTACGAATATCACGCACTGTTTCGGGCCTTCCTGCTGGATACAGCTGCTAAGCGATACTCGCGAGACGAGTATCGAGCCTTGGCATTGAGAGCAGCCACTTTACTTAAAGAGCACGGATCCCAGGACAGCGCATTTAGCTTGTTCTGTATGGCGCATGCCTGGGAAGACGCGGGGCAAATGATCTTAATCGTCGCACCCGGCTTGCTGTCTCAAGGTCGGTGGCAAACCCTTCGTGATTGGATCGACTGCCTACCGGCCCAGTGCCTCGAGACGTCGCCGTGGCTGAGATACTGGCTGGCCAGAGCCCTTATTCCGACGAGCCATTCGCAGGCACGTGAAAGCTTCGAGCGTGCGTTGCATACTTTCGAGTCGAGACAGGACAGCACCGGACAACTCATGTGTATAGCCGGCATTATCTGGTCTCACTTTCTCGAGGCGCGCTCCACGGAGCGGCTGAAGAGTTGGATGTCGGCACTCGGCCCCCTTCTATCCCCCAGGCATGACTTTCCCTCGGCGGATTTTGAGGTCGCAGCTCTGTCTGCGTTCTTTCTGGGTGCCATGTATTTACAGCCAGACCATTCAGAATTGCATCGCACCGCAGTGCGCCTGTTGGAGTTGATGGACAGCGATGTTGGTCTGAATGAAAAAATAGCCATGGGCAGTTTTGTGATGCAGTACTGCAAAAACGCAGCGAGCGTTGAACTCGGGGCGCGGTTTGTGGACAAGGTGGATGCTCTCGCGAAAACCGCTGACGTCATGCCGATCGAGAAAGCGAACTGGCTTGTGAGTCGTGGAAGTTACTTCTATGGCATCGCGCGCCCGGACGAAGCCTTGAAGGATCTGCGCGACGCGCGCGCGCTGGCACAGACGGAGGGGTTGGCCCACGTAGAAAAGCGTGCTTTGGAGTTTCTGGCTTATACGTATGTTTTTCTCGGTAATCGCGAAGAGACCGAGCAAGTACTGGTGGCGCAGGAGAAACTACTGCGCCAGGACATGCTGGTAGGTTTGGCCAACTTCTATCTCGGTCGGTGCTTCCTGGCCCAATTGGATGGGCAAATAGAGGATGCGCGCCGCTTCGCCGATCAAGCCCGCGGGGCGGCAACTCGAACAACCGCACCATTCTTCATCTTCTGTTGGGATGCGGCGTTAGCAAGTGTTTATGCGCAAGCTCGAGATTTCGACAAGGCGGAGGCCATGGTGGTCAATGCCCGCCGACAACTCGCGGGTACGTGCTACGCGTGCTATGACGGTCTTCTCGTGTTGGGCCAGGCCTATGTCGAGCATCTGCGAGGGAATGTGTCGGCGAGAAACGCCTGCTTGAAGGAAGCACTGACGTGGAGCAAGGAACGCGGCACGCCTTACTTTTTTCGATGGATGGTCGCGGGCATGCCCGTCATGTTCTCGGCGGCCATCGAAGCGAAGATCGAGACCGAATACGTGCAGTCATTGATTCGGTCCTGGCGAGTTCACCCTCCGGCGCTGGTGGCGGCGGATTGGCCATGGCCTTTCCGAATCCATGTTTTAGGGGGATTCAAGGTGTTCAGGGATTCACTACCGCTTCGATTCAACCGCAAGGCGCCCGCCCGCTTGCTCGAATTCCTGAAATTAGTTGCATCCAGGGGTGGGGCCTCGGTAAGTGCCGCCTACATTAAACACTCACTATGGCCGGATGGTGATGGCGATGCGGCCGATGGTGCATTTACAAATGCGCTCCATCGTCTGCGCAAACTTCTCGGTGACGACGAGGTTATTCTATTGAGCGACGGTCAAGTGTCCATCAACGATCGCGTTTGCCAACTCGATCTCTGGGAATTCGAATCGTTATGCTCGGAAGTCACTGAACTGGCTCGCAGCGGCGGCCTTTCGATCGAACAAGTGACGACCTATGTGGACAAACTGCTGCGCCTCTATTGCGGACATGTGCTCGGGAGTGAGGCACCATCATGGGCCGCCGAGGGTCGCGAAAAGGCGCGCAGTGCGTTCGAGAGGAGCGTAACGGTGCTCGGATCCGCCTTGGAAAATTTAGGCGACTGGCAGACTGCCGCGACGCTCTATCAGCGGGGGATTGAGGTCGATGGCCTCGCGGAGCAGTTCTACCGGCGGCTCATGGTGTGCCAAAAAGCCCTCGACGACAGGACCCAGGCGACGGAAACGTACCGTCGCCTCAGGGATATGTTGTCCATTGTCCTCGGCCTAAAGCCATCCCCCGAAACGCGGGCGGTATTTGAATCGCTGACATCTACAGAGGCACGCTAAATCGCCCTCGACTTGAGATCGAATCTTTACGAATCGAGCCCATCGAAACAAAATACGCAATTTGTCCGGTGCGCCGATCTGGCGCCATAACCGGCCAGACAACATAACATGTAGAAAACTGGCTTTGATCCAGCAGACGCTGTCGGCCAAATGACGGGTCATTCCCTTTCCACGGCAGTCAACCAAAACCACTCTCACCGCGGACGCGGAGAGCGCAGAGGAGTGAAATGCGGGAGAGACGAACGGTCACTGCCTGGAATCGATTTTCCTCCGCGTCCTTGTATGTTCGTTTTGTACGTGTATGTTGTTTGTGTTCTCAGGTCTGGCCGGACCTGAGAGCGGGGAAGCGGTAGACCGATTGCGTCCTGGTTCAAGCCGACGCAGAGCAAGCTCGCCGCTTCCTGTTT